>JANONO010000325.1:0-5883 GCA_031420875.1 Gallionellaceae bacterium
GCCAAGTATCAAGGCTTCATGGGAGATATACCCTGACAAAATGTTCTCATCATATTTTCCATCTTTAAAATATGTATTAAGGTGCAAATTGATCGCATCAATAGGATTAATTAATTAATTTAATATCATTTTTGTTACACATTTTATTTCCTCAATTTTGGCGCGATGATTTGCGCCACTACGAATTATTTAGTGGCTGCTGCGATCTGGTCGGCTTTAGCGACCAACACCTGCGCTTGCCGAATAGACGCGGCATCTATCAAACGACCGTTGAGCGAGACTGCGCCTTTGCCTTCGCGCGCCGCCTGCTCCATGGAGACCAGAATGTTTCTAGCGCGCGTCACTTCTTTTTCTGCCGGGGTAAATACTTCATTGGCCAGCGCAACTTGCGATGGATGTATCGCCCACTTGCCTTCCACGCCCAGCGCCGCCACACCGCGCGCCACCGATTTAAAACCTTCTGGATCATTGAAATCACCATACGGGCCGTCAATCGGACGCAAGCCGTAGGCGCGACAAGCAACTACTAATCTGGAGATGGCATAGTGCCATTGATCTCCCCAATGCCGCTCGCGCATCCCTTTTTCATCAGCATCGGTGAGCACGGTGTAATCAGCATTGGCGCCGCCCATTTGCGTGGTGCGCGCCTGGGTTGAAGCGGCATAATCTGCCACACCGAACACCATCGCCTCCATGCGCGATGGGCATGCTTGCGCGATCTGCTCGATATTGGCCATGCCCATGGCTGTTTCGATCAGCACATGAATATTGACCGGCTTGAATTTTTTTGCCGCCTCGATTTGTTCCATCAGCGTGGCGACAAAATACACATCATCGGGACGATTAACTTTTGGAATCAGAATCGTGTCGAGCTTGTCGCCCGCCGCTTCCATCACATCCACGATGTCGCGATAGCACCAGTGCGTGTCCAGCCCATTGATGCGAACCGACACAGAGCAGGCCGACCAATCCATATCGTTCAAAGCAGCGATTACATTCTTGCGCTCCTGTTCTTTGTCATCCGGGGAGACCGCATCTTCCAGATCAAGAAAGACTATGTCTGCGCCTGCGGTAGGCGCTTTTTCAAGCATACGCAAATTGCTGCCGGGGACGGCCAATTCGCTACGGTGAAGCCTAGTTTTAACTGCCACTGGAATTTCTCCTTAACTATTAATTGTCTTGCGATTTGATTAATTAAATGGATGGCCATTTTTTGGCTGCGCACTATACCACAGCAGCTGCTTACCATCCGTTTGGCATATTTCCCACCGCATCCGATAGCGGGCTAGCAATTGCATGGTGAAAGGCTTTGTGTTTACTCAGCTTATATAAACGGAGTATGTGGGGTTTTTGCCTAAATTATTGTACTTTTGGAGCGCGCCTAGCTTTACCCATTTTCTGATGGGTGACTCGATGCATAACTACCACTCACGGTAAGGAATTCCGTTTAAGCCCTCGTCTTCATTCAGCGAGTAAACATCAAACACATCATCGCCATCTTGTGGGTCATCGGGTGGGCTGTCATAGCTGCGCATGCCCCAGGTTTCCTCAGGCGTGGCCTGGCTATCACTCGACATAGGATCGCGCGGCAGGCGACGCAAGAAGTATATTTTTTTTCCTTCGGGGCTCTTGGCATCTTTCACCCCTTCCACCAAGGCCTTCAGTTCTGGCGGATAGCCAGTTTCACCTAGTTTTTTTTCGATACGCCCTTCATCCCACACCTGTTTATAGGCATCAATCGCATCACGAATTTGGCGTAAAGAATGTCGTAGATCCTCCTCCTTGCTGCGTTTTGCCGTGACCTCGGCCAGCGGAAAGGCGACCGTTGCTAACAGGGAAACGATGGCGACTGTTACCATCAATTCGATCAGGGTGAAACCCGTGCGCTTCACCATTTATATCTGCTCATACTGGAATGAAAGATAAAAATTAACCTGTCCGGCCAAAAGATAGCGTTTGCTTAATATTGAGCGGCAGATAAGTAAATACAACCTGATCGTTATCTATCTGATCTACTCGATAGTTATTATCCAACACCGTGTTAATTTTTACACTGTAGCTCTGGTCAGCCTTGGATAAAAACAGAGTCGTGTTGTCGCTCTCTACCATGCGCCCCAAAAATGCAAAGGGTAGGGCTGGGGCGGTCGGCGCGGGCGGGGGAGGCGGTGGCGCAAGAGGAAGTGCGCGCGGCTTGGGCACATAGAGAGCAAAAGGATCGGCTTTCGGCGCCTTGAATTTTCGTCGTATCAGGCTATCCACATTCAGATCCATCGCGTTGCGGCGATCGGCTGCTTGCTGCTCTCCCGATCTATTTGAGGCAAGCGCTGGCGAAGAGGCCACCTCAACTACCGCCACGCTGTTTCTGCCAAACAGAAAGCTAATCAGCCATAACGGCAATACGATCCCAAGCAGCACGGTGCGAATATTATTCCGATGTATTTTTTTCATGGTTGCTCCTATACAAGGTAAAGATAACTTCTGCTTCAACGGTGCTGATATTTGCTTGCTTGCGTTCAAACTTTATTTGATCCAAAGACAGGGTGGTTATTTCTTCCAGCACCTGTGCTGAAAAACTGCGTATTTGATTGTAACCCCCAAGCAGTGGGAGTGTGATCTGGTATTGCGTAATCCGCTCGCCCTTGTTGCGCACGACTTTGTAATTGCCCTTTTTTAATTCGAGACTATTGGCCTGCGCCAGATTATATATCTTGGCTAGATGGTCGGTGACTTCCTGATCGGGTGCGAAAAAATCATAGAATTTTTCCAGCATGGCGGTGGGTGAGCTGTTCGCCTGGCGCTGCATCTCCGCGCCCAAGGAGGTGCCCGGATCCTGTGATGCCACTTGCTCCCGCGCTAACGTGGCGCGCTCTTCCAGCGGAGTCAGCGCGGCATTGGATAGCAGCAGTCCTATCAGCAGCAACACCGCGCCGACTATGCCCTGCCAACCTAATTCATGGGCTAGATTATTTAATTTATTCATCATGGCAAAGCTCCCCAGCGCGCATTGATGGTAAAGGCAACGGGATACGAGGGATTCATGCCCGGCTTGATTTCATGTTGCAATAAATAAACGTCATGCAGTTGCTTGGATCGTCCCAGCCGCGCCACATAGGTCAACAAAGCCGACAGGTCGGCAGCCTCTCCGCGTAATTGCAATTTACCGGTTTTGGGATCAGGCTCTAAGGCAAGCAGCGCGACACGATCTATTTTTACCGTTTCCACAGCTTTGAACAAGTCGTCCCAAGGAATAGCGATTCTGGCGATAATTTCACGCGCAAGATCCATTTCGCCCGGGGTAAAAGACAACACACTATTCTGCTTGGCTTTTTTTTCTGCTGCTGCCCCGCTCTTGATAATCTTTTTTTCCAGGCCACCCAGTTCGCGTTGTAAGTTCAGGGTAGAAACGCCCATCTCACCCCACAAGGCCACGGCGATCAACAACAATGCCCAGCCCACCCATTCATTTTGACGGCGGCGAGCATTAAAGTCTAAGCTGAGTTTACGCATCAGGCTACTCCGCTCATGGCGATGGAATACTGTGGGTCAGCTTTTGGAGAATAACCTTGGCAGTCCAATAATTCCAGCCTGTGCAGGCGGTAGGAAGGCAGCGCGGATTCTTTGTGTGGTTCTGCACCAAACAGAAATACCTCGCGACAGGAAGCCTCTTCGCCGCTGGCTAAATTTTCACGCTCCAACCATTCATGCAGTGTTGCCAGGTCGCCCCCATGGCGCAACAGGACACGCTTCCATTGCCCGTCGCGAAATAAAGCCAAGGTAAAACGCCCCGCTTCTGCCGCCACAAACCAGCCATCGCCGCGCGCCATGCTTTTGGCATAGCGATTAAAACTCGTCATCAGATAAGGTTGAATTGAATGCAGCTTGATGCCCGCTTCGGTCATTGCTTGTTTCAACAATTCCAGCAAAGCACTATCTACTGCTGCCACCAAGCGCGATTCGCCTTTGCCGGATGGGCTTAAGCACAATGTCCATTTTTGAACTGCCGTGCCATAAATATTGGTCAGGCGATGGCTGGACAAGGCTAGTTGTTCTTCTTCATCTTTGAGCTCGGCATTCCACGGCAAGCAGTCATAGCGTACAAAATGGTTGGACAGCACCACGGTGACATCCGCACTTTTCCATTCGCCGCCCAGCATAATTTGTTGCAGCTTGACCAGTGCCGCTTGCCACAGCGGCTCACCCGCTTGAGGTAAGACAGCTTCCTGGCTTTTTGCCGTCACGCTCGGCCGCATGCCTCGCGCCAAACGCACCCACGCCACACTATGCGGCGAAAGTTCAACGCTAATTCGATCACGCCACAAAGGTAACACGGTTTATTTCCTCCAGTGTTGTTTCACCACGTTTTACCAGATCCAGCGCCGATTCACGCAAGAAGCGTGTGCCGTTGCGCTGTGCCGCTTCTTTGAGTTGGCGTATGGGAGCACGTCCGATAATCAGTTCGCGAATTTCATCATTGAGTGTCAGCAATTCCGAGATGGCTTTGCGACCCTTGTATCCGCTGCCGCGACATAGACCACAGCCGCGCCCACTCATAAAACGATATTGTTTCACTTCTTTATCCGACAAACCTGAGGCCATGACTTCGGCGTCGTCAGGCGGCATTTCCTCTTTGCAATTCGGACAATTCACGCGCACCAAACGCTGTGCCAGCACGGCATTCACTGCCGAGACAAAGCTGTAAGGATCAACGCCCATGTGGATAAAGCGCCCGATCACATCGAACACATTGTTGGCGTGGACGGTGGTAAACACCAGATGCCCGGTGAGTGCGGCTTGTACAGCAATCTCGGCGGTCTCGGAGTCGCGCACTTCGCCCACCATGATTTTGTCCGGGTCGTGGCGCAGTATGGAGCGCAAGCCACGGGCAAAGGTCAGCCCCTTTTTTTCGTTCACCGGAATTTGTAACACCCCACCTAACTGATATTCAACCGGGTCTTCAATGGTTACAATTTTTTCGATGCCGCGATTGATTTCAGAAATCATGGCATATAAGGTAGTCGTCTTGCCGCTACCGGTAGGGCCGGTTACCAGCAACATGCCATAAGGCTCGGCTGCTAGCCGCCGCAACTGAACCAGCACTTCGCCCTCATAGCCTAGGGTGTCCAGACGCAATCCCTGCAATTCGTCCGACAGCGATTTCTTGTCCAAAATCCGCAATACCGCATCTTCGCCAAATATACTGGGCATGATGGATACGCGGAAATCCACTTCCCGCCCTTGCATCACCACCTTGAAACGGCCATCCTGCGGCGTTCTGCGTTCGGCAATATCCAGTTCAGCCAGAATTTTGATGCGCGAAATAACCTGCTCTGCCGTCTCTACTACTTGCACATTGGCGATGGTCGCTAGCACACCATCAATACGGTATCTGATGGTTAAACCATGTGCACCGCTTTCCAGGTGAATATCGCTGGCACCCGTTTTAAGTGCATCGTACAAGGTGGAATTAACCAGCTTGATGACCGGGCTGGTATCTTCACTGATGGCTTGCAACGACAGCTCTTCTGCATGACCACCGCGACCTGCACCTTCAGCAGCCTCACCCTGTATGCTTTCCATGGCGCGCAGGGTTTCTTCAAAGCTGGCCAGGTAAGCAATAATGTCCGCCCGCTGTGCCAAATGCCAAACCACCGCCCCCCCCAGATGATCTTCACCCCAGGCCAATAAACCCGCGTTGAATGGGTCAGCGATAGCAGTCAGCAATTGACCTTCTTCGTCCAGAAAGGCAATACATTCACGGCGGACTGCCTCGGCATAGGGAATGATTTTGAATGCTGGCTGCATTTGCTGCATGTCGGCCAAAGTCAAAACCGGATAGTGGAAAGTGGCCGCCAGTTGCGCCACAAAATCATCGGACGGCAAACT
>JANONO010000326.1:0-1799 GCA_031420875.1 Gallionellaceae bacterium
AGACCAAACAAGAACTCAAAGCCAACGTCGAACGCGTTATGCATCGGCTGCAAAAACTACCCAGCATTGTGGCTGGATTCTTTGGCACCCCTACTTGCGCGTATGCAAAAATATGAGGCTTTACTTGCGACTGGCTTAATAGATGACATATGAGTAGAAATAACATTTGGTACAAATCATGCTGAAAATAGTACCATCAATAAAGAAGCAATGGATGTGACTTCAAAATTTTCAAGTTAAAATAATCCGCAGGGTGAAGAATATCCGCCATCACACCAAACATTCAACGGCGGGTGTGACCAGCCCGCCTGTTTAAAAGGGCAAACCCAAACGAAAATAAAGTTGATCCTCTCCCTCTTGATCGTAGCCGTGCGCGTATCCCAGCGTCATATTCAAGTGCAGTAAATCATAGCCTATGAGAGTTTCTGCATTCCACTCCAACCCGACTCCGGTTTTGAGTTGTTTCTTCTCACCCTCATTCCACGCATCACCTCTATCTACAAATAGGCTCAGAGAATGGCGACCTAAGCCCAGCGGTGGTACGAACCAGCCGTCGTAGTGCAAACCTAGCGGGATGCGCCACTCCATTGTACCGATTGCAAACCGAGTGCCACTCAACGACGCCAAACCGGATGGATAACCGCGCAAGGGGAAATCACGTCGCCCCAAACCTGTCTCGCCACCGAGTTTGCTCAAGGTTTCGCTAGCGCCCCCTAGTGCGTAGCGGCGTATGCCGCTATCGCCTTGCGCGCCTTGCAGTCTAAGTTGCAGAACATGGTTAGCACCTAGGCCAAAATATTCACTCCAATCCAAGCGAGAAGTTTTTCCGGTGTGATCGCTATTACCCAGGCCATCGTAACTTTCACCCGTTAGCTGGATGCGCCGCCCATCAACCAAGCTGATGGAACGCCGATAAAATTCCGTGCTGTCATAGCGCACGATGGCGCCGCTTATGGTGTCCTGGTACTTCTGATTAACGCCCACTCCTTTGAATGCAGTGGTCGTTATTTTTTCGCTGGCTACGCCTGTAGCAAAATAGAGGCTGGCATCTAGGCTGTTGAATGAATGATTCAGCAGCGCCTGATAGCGCACCTCTTCATCGCGATAGCGCACCGACGCATTAAGATCGCCATACACCAGAAATTGTCGTTGCGCGGACAGCGTTAGCTTGTTATAAAAATTGTAGGCAGCAAATCCCCCCAGCGCTTTTTGCTCATAAAAATAAAACGGTATCATTTGCCAAGTATGAAAACCCAAAACGTCCGCGCCATTCAGTATTACGCCAACAAAGGAAGTTGTATCCTCATTTTTATCCAGCAAGGGAAACCAGGAGCGCGGCCTTAAGGTGCTTAGTGCGGAATAATCCTGCACCTCTTGATACGGGTAGGGTTGATAATCGCTGGCAGTAGTGACCGCTTGAATCTGCGGTGCTGAAGCTGAATGTGCCGGATAGACCGCGACCGCTTCATTGGCAGGCGCTAGCGCCGTGATTGCGTTGCCATTGGCGGTGTATTCCACTAGGCGATAACTTTTGTCCGGCATTTCCACCGCTTCGGCAATGCCCGACACGGTACTGCTCAAGGTTTCGATTTGTGTGCCGCCTAACTTGATGCGGCGTAAATTCCAGATTTTTTCATGGTCAGAAATAAAATAAATGGCGCTACCATCTCTGGAAAAATGCGGCTGCACCTCCAGATCATTATTCAACGTCAGGGCTTGCCAATGCTGCTTGCCGACATCAAACAACTCCAGATTCCAGCCCGTTTGCAGACGTTTGACCGACGCTACCAGCGACTGAT
>JANONO010000327.1:0-2658 GCA_031420875.1 Gallionellaceae bacterium
GTTGCCGGTTACCTCCTAGGATTTTCGAGGGTTCTCCCACCGTTGCCCATTCTGCTACCGACACACTGCTGCTTCATGATGATTTCTCCTTTACGCTTTTGCCGCAGGCTGCGGCAGTGTTTGTCCAATCGCCCAGATAAAACCAGCCAGCTCGCGTGCGATCGCCGTACACGCTTGCACCTTCAGCTTGCCTCTGGCCTCGAATAGCCGGTAACGCCCGCACAAGTGCGTTTGTGCGGTGAAGCGCGAGAAGCACCACCCTGAGCCGATGGCGCGATTCACCGAACCGCCACCGCTTGCGGAAGGCGCGACAGAGGTTGAGAAGATGCGTCATTTGCTGTTGACGATGGCGGGGCGGGCGCTCTATGCGAAACGCAAATCCACGGTAGAGCCGGTCATTGGTATCATCAAGGCCATATTGGGATTCCGGCAATTCTCATTGCGCGGATTGGAAAACGTCAAAGGCGAGTTGAATCTGGTCGCAATGGCGTGGAACTTGAAGCGGATGTTTGTGTTGGCAGGGTAGTTTGGAGCGGAAATGAAGTGATTTACGATGGGAATGGCCGTTCTTGAGCGGCTAAAAACGATTTGATGAAAAACTGAAAATACAACTTATGAAATGACGGTCCGACCCGCTCGGCCAATCCGAGTTGTTGGAGAAATTAACGGGAAGTCAGACAGGCTGCTAGCTAAGGTTTTTGTGTTAGCAGCCGTTATAGTCTATGTGTTTTTGCACCACACTATGCGGAACCACTCCAGCATGCAGTCACTCCAGGGTGGCGGTATAAAATACAACCCAGTCCAGGAGTTAAATATGATTAATAATCAACATTATAAATATTTCCAGCGCAAGATCCCTAGCGGCAGTGCCCTGGCGACTGGCTTGGTGCTGTTATTGGCAAGCGGTACGCTGCTGGCAGCGGAGAAAGATATAATTGCTACTGATCGGCCAGATTTCGTTGAATCCAGCGCCACGGTGGGCAAAAATCGCTTTCAGATTGAAACCAGCTTTGCCTTCGACACCAAAAAAACCGGCACGCTGGAAGAAAATACTTACACCACACCAACATTGCTGCGCTACGGTTTTGCCGATGTGTGGGAAGCACGCCTAGAAAGCGACGGCGCCATCCACTATGAAGAACGCGATACCAGCACCGGCATTACCACGCGGGAACGCGGCGCGGCGGATCTGTCGCTCGGCGTGAAGTGGCACACCCAGGACGCTGCCGAGACGGGCCTGCGCCCCGCTGTCGCCTGGCTGTTTCATGTCGACGTGCCATCAGGATCAGATAACTTTCGTGGCGATGGTCTGCGTCCCTCGGTGCGTGCAGTAATGGAATGGGAGTTTTCCGAAGTTTATTCTTTAGGCATCATGCCGGGCATCATCCATGACAAACATATCACCGGTGAACGCTACACCGCCGGTATTTTGGGTATTGTCACGGGCAGGGAGTGGACAGAAAAATTTCGCACCTTCCTTGAGATTGCTGCCGAAAAAATCACAGAGAAAAAATATGGTGGCTCGGTCGTCAACTATACTGCCGGCGGGGCTTATCTGGTCACCAATACGGTACAGGTAGACATGGCGATGTCGTCGGGTGCCAGTGCTGCCGCCCCCGATTTTAGCTGGACCATGGGGCTATCCGCGAAATTCTGATTGACAAAGGACACATCATGACACTCCATTTTACTATCAAGCAAAAACTGCTGGCCTTTAGCGTAGTGGCACTCACCCTTGTAGCGAGTGTGGCCGGCAGCGGTTACTGGGGTAACCGTGAGCTAGCCAACTCACTCACGCACATTACCACCAACTTCTCATTAATAAAAAACCACCTTGAAGCCGATATGATGCATGACGCGATTCGTGGGGATGTACTCTCTGCCTTGCATGCCAACCATACTGGCGATATGGCGGGACATCAAGAAGCGGCCAATAACTTAAAAGAACATTCTGCGGAATTACGTCAACACCTGAAAAGCAATGCCGCACTACCCCTGTCTGCCGACATCAAAAACGCTATTGAAAAAATAACACCGCAATTAGACGATTACATCGTCAGCGCCAATAATATTATGTCCGCCAAAGACAAAGACCGCGCCGAAGCACTATTGCCGACATTTATAACAAGCTTCGAGACGCTGGAAAAGGGAATGGCCTCGATAAGCGATCTGGTTGAGACAAGCACCCAGCAAGCTCAGCAAAAGGGAGAGAATGCTGCGCAATTTTCACAAAAATTACTGGCTTATACTACGCTTGTTTTTTCCATTGCATTATTAATCGCCTCTTGGTTATGGGTGCAGAACATCACAGCCCGACTGGAGCAATTCAAAAAACATATTGAAGAAATTGCCGGGCAGGGTGATTTAACCAAGCGCGTACCACAAACCGGAAACGATGAAATCACCAGCATTGTGATCACATTCAATGACTTTATAGATAGGCTCCATGAAACCATCCAACGCTTTAAAGTGGCGGCACAATCCATGGTAGAGCATTCAACAAACCTCTCGCAACAAGTAAATCGTGCAGAAGCCAATGCGGGCGCGCAAAATGATCGTACACTGCAAACCAGTGCTGTCATGGAGGAAATGAGCGCCTCTATTCTTGGTGTTGCCGCCAGCAGCCAGACCGCCACGCAAACCGCCACGCAAACCCGT
>JANONO010000328.1:0-4221 GCA_031420875.1 Gallionellaceae bacterium
TCCATACTGGCCATCGTGTTTTGATCGGTGGTCAGAATGTGCTTTCTAAGCTCAATCCGTACTATCAAGAAACCTTCCTGCAGCTTATCCAGGATAGCCAGACTGCTTACGGAATCAGTGTTGCCATAGTTGGCGTGCTCGAACACCCTTTCCATTTGGTGCATGAGCAGGCCGGACAACAGCATAATGCACAGCATGACAACACCGGTCAGGAGCCTCAATCTATTGGCAAGAGTCATGGTGAGCCGGCCTTTCTCGTGATGGTGGTATGCGGTTGCTGGTGTTGAGTCTAGAATAATATTCTAAACACGTGTTTCTGGCGTGCCTTCATTTTAAAGGGATGAAGTCAGTGCGCTACTGTCTTTCAGACGGTATTGTTTACCGGCTGCTTGGGTTCGGCTACTTTAAATGTCACAACAAATTCAGCACCCGCCCCATAGGACTTGAGTATGGATTTGTTCATGGCTGACCGTTCAGCTTAAGGGGCGCGACAAGAGGTCTGCCTGGCGCTGTGCAATGTGTTTTACATCATCCGCAATATCAGGATGCTCGGCCACTTGATGCCAATAGTGTATGGCCAGCGGCATCATTTCTTTCCAGACTTCCAGCGGCGGATTGACACCGATTTTTGGGAGCGGCAAATCTTCGGGGATTTGCCCCGATGCACGTGGTGCCAAGAACATGGGCAACATGTCATATACAGGCGCAAGTGTCAGTTGGGGTCCTGGCTTGGATACATCGTCAATAAAAAACGATAGATTTCCAGGGTGCATATCGCCGTTGCCTATTAACACGCCAAAGGCATACAGCTTTTGTACTTGCTGATATACCGATTCACTAAGTTTTCCGGCCCTGACCAGTGCGAGGGCAATTTTTGGCCAGTCGGTTGCAAGACCGGCAAATTCGTCATCCAGTGCTTTCAACGAGACAACACCCAGCCTGCCCCGCTCGCCAACACGATCAAAGCGCGGGACCTCCAAAAACAACTGGGATACCCCACCTACTTTAGCCTCCAGCAATTCGCTGGTACTGCAAGGGAACGCTTCACTCAAGACTTTAAAAGCAAGATGCTCGCAGACCAGCAGGCTGCGCCAACGTTGGGTTGCGGTGTTATCCTGCGGCGGCGTGAACTTCACGATGACATGAAGCGGACGACCTTCTCGCAATATTTCAGTATTGAATTTGGGCTGCTCGCCGCCCGCAGAAGAGCCGACAAACTCCCCCAGCAATGCCTTATGTGCTAATTCCGGATATTTTTGCAACCTGGTATCTGCTGACGGCGCTGAATTTTCAAGATCAAAATTAGAAAACAGCGCAACCGTCTGGAAGTGCGAGGCAGATTCTTCTCCCACGATTAAATTGCCGGGAACGTCATATCCCATGCTTGCAAGTGCAAGCAAGACCTGGTCGTCACTCCAACGTGTGGGGTCGGGTGGCAAACCCAATATGGAGCCATGGACTCTTGCAAAAATACGACCCATAAAGCCCTGTGGGCGCATATCTTGCAAAAACCATGGTAAACCCTGATGAATTTCTGCAAGTGCTTCAGCGGCGGATGCGGTATTTTCGATCAGATAGCCTGAGGGCATGATGGGGTGGAGTATCCCCCATTGTTCCAAATTACCTGTTGCCGATATTTGATAAAGCGGAAGGGATACATGCGCGCCGATTTTGCGTCGAAGTGCGTATTGAGTTTGGCGTGCTTTGCCAAAGCGAAGAATGGATTCTCCCAGCTGTCCGACCAAACGAGAAAGCGTCGGCTGACTGATGCCCATCCTTTCGTAGAGCACCCTGGCATGCTTCGGACCCTCCCTAAGGATTTGCGTGACGGTTTCGGAGGCAGCCATTTTTTGGTCTTTATGAATAATTATTGAATTAATAATGAATGGATATTGTATCAATATTCATAACTTTAATTTTTTTAAAATCGAGCACGCTGGTGATTGCTGAGTTACACCAGGGCACCTCTAAAAATTCAATTTTCTAAGGAAGCGCCGATTAAGCCGTCATGCCCGCGCAGAGCCTGCCCTCGACCTGATCGGGGGCGGGCATCCAGCTTGTTGGTTTAACAGGTCTCCCGCCTGCGCGGGAGTGACGCGGTTTTTGGCTAATGAACTATCTGGAATAAAGTCAGTTCGCTACTTTCTTTCAGGCAGCATTCCCTACTGATTGTCTGGGTTCATCTACTTTAAATGTCACAACAAATTCAGCGACTGACCCGGCTTCGATTTCCAGCGTGCCGCCCATTTGCATGGCCAGGCTCGTCACCAATTGCAGGCCCAGCGAATTTCCGCGCCTGGATTCAAAATCATGCGGCAGCCCCACGCCGGTGTCGCTCACGCTCAGGCGTACTTGCGGCCCGCCGTCTATTGCCTGCAATTCAATACGCACTTCACCGCTACGCCCATCGGGAAAGCCATGCTTGAGGCTGTTTGAGATCAGTTCGTTGACGATCAAGCCACAAGGGGTGGCTTGATCCATACTCACCTTGACCGAGGCGAGATCAAGTTGCAGGCGAACGATAGTGGCATCTGTCAGCAGCGCACGGAATGATTGGGTGGCCAGTTGCTTGAGGTAGCTCCCCAAATCCACCTCCGCAAAGATGTCGGAGCGATAGAGCGTTTCATGCAACAAGGCCATAGAGCGAATGCGGCCTTGCATGTCGCCGAGCACAGCCTTGATGTCAGGCTGCGTACTGCGCCCGCTTTCCAGACGCAACAGGCTGGTGATGATTTGCAAGTTATTTTTTACGCGGTGATGCACTTCGTTGAGCAGGGCAGTTTTTTCCATGAGGGAGGTTTGCAGGAATTGTTCTGTCTGCTTATGCGCGGTGATGTCCCAATTGGTGCCTATCATTTTCAGGGGCTGTCCATTTTCATCGCGCTGCACAAAAGCAAGGGCGCGTAGGGTATGGATGCTGCCATCCGGCCACACCACACGAAACTCGGTGTTGTATTCTGCTTCACCACGCAACGCCATCTGAATTTCGGCATCGCTGCGCGCTTGATCATCTGGGTGGACACCCTTGCGCCAAGCTTCGTACGCACCTCCAAACTGATCTGCTGTAATGCCATATAATTGATACATAACACTGTCCCAGTCGGAATGGTTATGGATTACGTTCCACTCCCAGATACCGACACCACTGGCGCGGGTGGCCAGTGACAGGCGCTCAGCCGTCATCGCCAGCGTGGCTTCGATGCGATATTTTTCAGTCACGTCGCTGAACACCAGCACCATGCCGACAATTTGTCCGGCCTCGTTGCGGATGGGTGCGCCGCTGTCGGATATTTGATATTCCTGTCCGTCGCGCGCCAGTAGCGCGGTATGGTTAGCTAGACCCACCACTTCGCCGCTTTTCATCACCAGTTGCACCGGATTGGCCGCAGGCAGGCGCGTCTGGGCGTTGATGATGCAGAACACCTGCGTTAATGGCTGACCCAAAGCCTCGGCCAAGAGCCAGCCGGTGAGGCGCTCGGCCGCGGGATTCATGCGCGTGATGAGCCCCCAAGCGTCTGTGGCGATGACTGCATCGCCGATAGAGTGCAGCGTGATGGCGAGGTTGGCCTCGCTGCGGCGCAGTTTCTCTTCAGCCAATTTACGTTGGCTCATATCGCGCTCGATTGATTGTGCCATGGTGTTAAAGGCTAGTGCAGCCACGGCCACCTCATCCCGCCCGCCTTCTGCTACGCGCACACTGTAGTCACCTGCTTGCATGACTTGCGCCGCCTGCACCAACTCACGCAGGCGGCGCGTCAACACATGAGCAAGGGCAACCAGCACGAGGAAGGTCAGCATAATTGCAGCCAATGCCAGCGCCATGCCTTGTGCGCGCTGTTTGCTCAGCGTGGCTTGTAATATGCTGACATTGAGGCCATAGCGCGCGTGACCGATGACTCGACCGGCCAGAGTAATATCGAAAGCTTGATCGTAAATTTCGTCGGTACTGTCAAAAGTAGTGTCAAGATTTGACGTTGGTGGCAGGTCTCCGCGTTGGGCGACCGTTTGATTGAGTTCGTCGCTCACCTCGACATAGACCAGAGAATCCGGCTGTACGATGTGCCCCAGCCGCTCATTTAGAGTGGCGTAATCGCGTTGCAACAGCGTGTTAGTCAGGGTGGCGTTTAGCAGCGGAATGAGTGTCTGCATACGAGACTGGAAGACCTCGCTCAGTGCATTTTCGGCGATGCGGTTGCTGTTCCACACCATAGCGCTCAGCAC
>JANONO010000329.1:0-2775 GCA_031420875.1 Gallionellaceae bacterium
CGACCAAAAGCGTCAATCGCTACTGGACGCTGACCAATCCGGCCGGCGGCACGATTGCGTACACCACTTACAGTGCCACGTTCACTTTTGTTGCAGCGGATTACGATGTGGGCGCTACGCCAGCAAATTTTGAGGTGGAAGCCAGTCTTGCTGGCGGAGCAACTTGGATTATTACAGGGATAGGCACACGAAGCGCGACCACCACTCAGGCGACGGGTATCGGTGTGCCCAACGGGGCCAATACTTATTATGATTTTGCCGTGGCCGAGAAAAAATTAACCACTCCCGGCGGTTTTGATTCGTATGACACCACGACTGCGCCTGCGACCGCCATTACCGGTAATTTGCGCACTAAAATTTCAGGCTCTGCCTTTACCTTTGATATTGCCGCATTGAATCTGGCCAAGACCGCACTGCTGACCACTTTTGTCGGGCCGGTCAAAGTGGAATTGCTGGACAGCAGCGACAACTCCGGCGCGCTCAATGTCGCAACGGCTTGCCGCAGCACCTGGGCAGTGGCCATTCAGACTTTGGCCAACCAGACCTTTAATGCGGCTGATGATTTGGCTAACACGGGTGCATCCGGGCGTCACCGTGTGACACCCACGGTCACCGAAAATAATGCCTGGAAAGATGTGCGGGTACGTGTCTCTTTTCCTGCGACTGGCACAGCTACTGTGGTCGGCTGCTCTACCGACAACTTTGCCATCCGTCCTAACAGCTTGACGGTTTCGGTCACCGATGCCACCTGGCAAACTGCGGGCATTACCAGGGCGCTAAGCAACGTGGGCGCTACCAGCGGAAATGTGCACAAGGCTGGCCAGCCTTTCACAATACGCGCCACCGGGTATAACGCTGCGGGCACACCGGCAATTACCAGCAATTACAATGGCACTCCAACGCTACAAACCTTAAGCTGCACCTTACCCTCGCCCGGCTGCGTCAACGGCACATTGATGCCGGGGGTCTGGAGCGTCAGCGGCGGTGTCATCACGACTACGACTGCACGTTATTCCGAAGCGGGGGTATTTAACGCTACGTTTGAAGACAGAACTTATGCTGTAGTAGATTCTGGCGATGGCACCTTGGCAGACTGCACAACAGCCGGTTATTACATTTGCCCGGCGGCGGCTCTTCCAGTTGGTCGCTTTGTGCCCAACCATTTTGAGATGGTGATATTGACCGTACCACAATTCCAAACCTTTAATACCACCACTGCCTCATGCAGCGCTGGTGGCCGTTTATTCACTTACATCGGCCAGCCATTCTGGTATCAGATCTCACCGCAAGCTACAGTCACTGCACGCAATCTTGCTGGTGCAACAACAACGAATTACAAAGGGACATTGTGGAAAATTGCGGCCACAGACATCACGCAGACCTATAGCAACAACGCAGTCGGGCCCGCACTAGACACCTCCTTGCTCATTGGCTCGCCTACTGTAACCGACAATTCCAACGGCACTGGCACTGTCACCCCATCAGCAACCGACAAGCTCGGCTACCAGCGCGACAACACAACACCTATTGCTCCATTTAGCGCCAATCTGTCGCTGGCAGTCAGCGCGCAGGATGCCAGCGAAAATGTAGCGAATCAGGGGATTATTAGCAGCACTTCCGCCGTGATTTTTAATGGTGCGGGAACGGGAATTGCATTTGATGCGGGAAATACCTTCCGCTACGGACGACTCAAGCTTTCCAACGCGCATGGCTCGGAGTTACTCAGATTGCCGATCCCACTACAAACGCAATACTGGGACGGCATAGAGTTCGTTACCAACACCGCAGATAATTGCACCAGCCTAGTTTCTGCCAACATCGGCATTAGTACCTCACTGGCCGGATTAACAGCAACCCCGGGCGGAGCATTTGTATCGGGCGTAGGATCATTAACTTTAAGCAAATCCAGTGCAAGAGGGTTTGCCACTGTGTGTGTGGATTTGGGCGCAGATCCCGGTGTGGGCACGACATGCACGGCAACCTCTGCCAGTCGTTCCTATCTCAAAGGTTTATGGGCACCCGGCACAAACTATGACAACGACCCCGAAGCGCGCGCCACTTATGGCGTATATAAAGGCGCAAACGAGTTTATCTATTTAAGGGAGAATTACTAAAGGCCACCTCTAAAAATCCAAACTCCGTCGCAATACGGCGTTGCTCAAAAAATTTTAACACTTACATATCAAGCATATGCGGCGCGCTAAAATTTTTCTCGCGCCTTGTCTTGCTTAGGATTTTAAATTTTTAGAGGCGGCCTAAAGTGGCGCTTGCGGCTTTAATTCTGTTTCTAAATCAGGAATGTTTCTTGGGCAGATGTGACTCGTCCTTGAATTATTTTATTTTGAACAGGAAACAGAATTAACAGTTTCAGTAAAAACCAATGTGAAGCGCCGGAAAAACGCACCATCAGTTTCGCCGCGCATGCCGAAAGAAATAAAAAATGAGTGGTATTCAAAATAATACAAAGCGTAGTTTCCCCCCTATTTTTTTGGGCACTGTTTTAGCAGTGCTGGGAGTCATTTTGTCGAGCCCCACTGCCTGGGCAGCTTGCTCCACCGATATGGGTAAGGTCACGATCAATGAATACAATTTGTTGGGTAGCAACAATGCGCTCAATAGCAGTTATGTTGAAGTCAAGCTTTTGCCGATACCAGTCGCGCCATCCAGTGGTCAGACACCGCTTACTACCGTGCCGGGCTGGACGCTTAAAAGTTACACCAGAGCGGATGTTCTGCAAGACACCCAAACAGTTGCCTCATCTGGTGTCGGCAGCTG
>JANONO010000330.1:0-8650 GCA_031420875.1 Gallionellaceae bacterium
CGGGAGAGCTCATCGCAGCCTTCCTTTGGGCGCAATTGGAAGAGGCGCAGGCCATCACGGCACGGCGCATGACCAGCTGGAAGTATTACCATGCAGCGCTTGCCCAACTAGAGGCCAAAGGGGTGCTGCGCCGACCGGTGATACCCGAGGGCTGTGAACACAACGCGCATATGTACTACGTACTACTTGCCCTAGAGATTGATCGGAAGATCGTGCTGGACGAGTTCAAGCGCAACGACATCGGGGCTGTTTTCCATTACGTGCCGCTACACTCATCACCCGGAGGGCAACGCTACGGCAGGGCTCATGGGGATCTGGATGTAACGAACATACAATCCGAGCGATTGATTCGTTTGCCTCTTTGGGTTGGGTTGACTGAGGCGCAGCAGGATCGGGTGGTGAAGGTGCTGGCTTGCGGGCTTACCGAACGTTTTTGCTAGCTAGTTCCGGTTGCCCGCCATTAAGTGGTGTGCTGAAGGGTCGAAATACACACGAGAAAACTATGTGTATGCAAAGTATGGACCGAATATTTAACACGATTGAAAGCGATAAGCGGATTAATGCCGTGGTGTTTGCAACCCGTGGACCTCAGTACCTAACTGGTGCAGGTTTTGTCCCTGCTGAAGCGAACTACAACTATCCGCCCATTTCTTCGAGGGAAGGTATAAATGCTGCCGACAGTCTTTCTCCTTACGATGTATTTGGTCGTGGGCTGAAGGCATCAGTATCTCGCCTTAATCAGCACCGACTTCGTGTGGCCTATGTGCTTCAGGTGCCTGAACTGGGGGTTCCTGCTCAAGATTGCGTTTTACGCCCGCTAACATTTACTGAAAATAAAACAGGCTGTTCGATAGACCGCGCGGTCTACCAGGAAAGGATGCGCCCCTACCGGGCGCTTGTTGCAAATCTGCCCCTGAACAGCGAATTTTTTAGGGTCGTCGATCCAGGTCCAGTTTTTTGTGATTCTTCAAGGTGTAGCGGCGCCAGCGATGGTCAGCTTCTTTATGCTGACGATAACCATTTGAGTGTTTTAGGGTCGAAGAAATTGGCGCCCATAATTTTGCAGGCGCTGTTCGCTCCAAAGCCCGCCGGAGCTCCATGA
The DNA here is from genome assembly GCA_031420875.1 of Gallionellaceae bacterium. Lineage (GTDB taxonomy): Bacteria > Pseudomonadota > Gammaproteobacteria > Burkholderiales > Gallionellaceae > Nitrotoga. Next base: position 1,103 of record JANONO010000330.1, read on the forward strand.
TGAGCGTTCATCTTGGTGAGCGATGGGGTGGCTTTTGGCGTAGCGTCACCACGGTCCTTATGGAGACAGCTATGGCGCAAGCCATCCCGCTATTTGGCTCCCTGTTACTTGCACGGTTGTATGCACCTGCCGAGTTTGGACTGTACGCGGCCTGGCTGGGCATGGTGTATTTGGCGGGCGTGGTCGTAACCGGCCGGTACGAGGCCGCACTTGCGGTTGAACCAGACGGCGGATCCCGTCGTATCGGCGTCCAGGCTGTTTTGCTGGTCGTTACCGTTGCCACGGGATGCATCCTGGTACTCACCGCCTTGCTGGCAGCGCTAGCCCCTGCTTGGCTGCGTACCACCCCTTTGGCGTTGCTATGGGCGTTTGCGCCCACGGCGGGGCTGATTGCCGCCTCTCAGGTCTGGCAATCGTGGGCGGCCGCCGAAGGCCGTTATGCCGATCTGATTCGGATGCGAATCAGTCAGGCTGCTGGAATTACCGGTATTCAATTGGGGGTGGGTATGCTGGAGCCCAGCGCGGCCAGTCTGGGTTTGGCGCACTGCGCCGGTGTCCTGCTCGGCGCGGTGGTGGCGGCAACTCTGATGCCGCTCGGTGCACCGGCCGAATTTGGAGCCCAACGCGAGTTCCTGCGAAGGCACCGCCGTTTTCCAACGCTGTCATTGCCGGCTGATTCGGTGAATGCGGCAGCTAGCCAGCTTCCCTTGCTCCTGGTGGCCAGCCGCTTTGGGAACGAAGTGGCCGGGCTGCTGGCGCTCGCGCTTCGGACCCTGGGTGCACCAATCGCGCTATTGGGGCTGGCCGTTTTGGATGTGTTTAAGCGCCAGGCCGCAGCTGCATTCCGCGACCGCGGCGAGTGCAGGAATGAATACCTACAGACCCTGCAGGTGTTGGCGCTAGGTTCGGTGGGGGCTGCAGTAGTGATCGGCTTTTTCAGTGAAGGCCTTTTTGCATTGGCTTTCGGGGAGCAATGGCGCGCCGCCGGCACCATTGCGCTGTGGCTGCTGCCGATGTTTGCGATGCGTTTTGTCGCAAGTCCATTGAGCTATGTTTTTTACATCACGGGCAAGCAACAGGTTGACCTGGTGTGGCAATGCGCCCTGCTGGCCATGACGCTGGCGGCATTCATGCTTCCTGGCAGTTTTCAGGCATCGATCAAGGCGTACGCTGCTGGGTATGCAAGTCTGTATGTTGTTTATCTGATTTTGTCCTACCGCTACAGCACGGGGAAGTCCGCATGATTGTCGTTATTGATTACGCCATCGGCAATCTGGCGGCTGTTGCCAATATGTTCAAGCGGCTGGGGGTGGTGTGCGAAATAACCTCGGACATTGAGAAAATTCGACGGGCCAAAAAAATTGTCCTACCGGGCAACGGCGCATTTGACGCTTGCATGCAGGGGCTGCGCGCCACCGGCTTGATCCCGCTGCTTGAAGAGCGGGTTTTGCATGAAAAAATACCGCTGCTGGGGATCTGCGTTGGCGCACAAATGCTCGGCCACGGTAGCGAAGAGGGGGGTGAGCCGGGGCTCGGCTGGATCGACATGCAGGTCAAGCGCTTTCCTGCCCTGCCGGGTTTGCGGGTTCCCCACATGGGCTGGTGTCATGTCAAGCGGAATGCGCCCGCTCATCCTCTTGTGCAAGGCATGGACGAAGACGCACGCTTTTATTTTGTACACAGTTACTACATGCAGGCCGTCAATCCACAGGATGTGCTGCTCACGGCGCATTACGGCCTGGATTTTGCGGCGGCGGTGTGCGTGGGCAATATCGCTGGCGTGCAGTTCCATCCGGAAAAAAGCCATCGCTACGGCAAGCAATTGCTGGGGCAGTTTGCGAGGAACGGCTGATGGCAAGAGTTCGCGTCATTCCCTGCCTACTGCTGCGTGGCCATGGGCTCGTCAAAACCCGCAAGTTCAAGGATCCGGTCTATTTGGGGGATCCGGTCAATGCGGTGCGCATCTTTAGCGAGAAGGAAGTTGACGAGCTCATCATTCTGGATATTGACGCATCACGGGAAGGGCGTGAGCCCGACTATGAGCTGGTGGCCGAAATCGCCGGTGAATGCTTCATGCCGGTGGCCTATGGCGGCGGAATCAAAACCCTGGATCAGGCGCGAAAACTGATCCGCTGTGGCATTGAGAAGGTGGTCATCAACACGGCGGCCACCGAATCAACCGATGTCATCCGTGCGACGGCTGATGTTTTCGGGAGCCAGGCGGTGACTGGCGCGGTGGATGTGAGGAAGACACTGTTTGGCGGCTATCGTGTTGTCTCGAAATCGGCGACGGTTGAAGTCAAGACAGGGCTTGAAGAGCACATCCGTCGTCTGGTTGACGCGGGGGCAGGCGAGATATTTCTCAACAGCGTGGACCGGGACGGCATGATGGCCGGCTTCGATTTGGAGCTCATCCGTAGCGTAACCAGCAAGGTCAACGTGCCGGTCGTCGCGTGCGGGGGGGCGGGCACCGTGGAGCATCTTGCACAGGCGGTTCAAGAAGGCTGCGCCTCAGCCGTAGCGGCGGGGAGTATGTTTGTATTTCACGGGAAGCTCCGCGGGGTTCTAATCAACTATCCGCAGGGGCTCAGGCTGGAGCGATAAAAGGCCGTGATGGCCTTTATTTAATTGTCGTATTTAAAGGTGGTTATTTTTACTGCACTGTCCACCAGATTGTTGCCGGAGAGAGCGAATGAAAACTAATGGAATTGTCGAAAATCTGATATTTGCAGGGACGTTTTCTTTCTTAATTTTAATATCAATCGACGGCCTAACAACAAACCATGCATCAAGGTTATTAGCCGTAGCAATTCGGTATGCCTCAATAATAGTGCTCATCCTTACGTTGATCGCACTCCTTCTTAAGGATCAATTTCGGAGAGGCTGGAAAAACCACTTTACAGCTTCTATTTTGTATTTATTGTTGGTCTTATGGGGAGCAGCTCTTGCTCTCGTAAATGGTGTTATCGAACTTGGGTGGAACGAGATATTATTAAGTTCATTTGTTGCAACTTTTGGGGCAATGTTGTTTATGACAAAGGACAAAACAATAATTCCAATAAAAATGGCTAAATATTACGTTCTATACACATTTATTGGGTTATTTGTCACTCTGTGGGTTGGTGGATTCGAATTAAGTTTTCCACCTCGTTTTGTGTTTGATTATTTATCAGATCGAGAGAATGCAGATATTCTGTATAGCCAAGGGGCGTCTAAATATTTTGGTGTTGGTGCAATTGCAGCAATATTTATAGCTCTCAACTCAAAGACAAAAATCAAAGGCTATGGCGTATTCGTGTTTGCCGCAATATTCATTTCTTTAAGCATTTTAGGCGGAGCGCGTGGTGATAGTGTGCTGGCTGCATTAGTTATAATTTTTTTCCTATTGATTCGCAAGGCTTTCCACATCTTTTTCTGGCTACTGGCGCTTTCGCTGGTCTTGTATTTGTCAGTAAATGACTGGGCATGGATGGATGGAATCTTGATTTTTGAGAGATTGTCTTTCGCGGGAGATGGTGATTTTGGTCAGAGGGATGTTTTGATAACTCAGGTGGCGGATCTTCTGGCAAGCCAGTCGAGATGTCTCTTTATTGGATGCGGTTTTGGTTATTTTCAAAACTTTTACGGCTATGATTATGGCTTGTATCCGCACAATATATTGGCTGAAATGTTAATTATTTTTGGATTTCCTCTGACCGGTTTTTTGATGTTTTCCATCGGCGCGGGGGTAAAAGTGTATTTGGATACAACTGGCTTAGATTTATTTATCTTGTTGTTTCTTTATAATTTTCTCATTAGTTTAAAAAGTGGATCTTTTTTTGGCGGATGGTTTTTGACTGCATCCTGCATTTATTTTTTATCAATATACCTTCAGCGGAAATCAAGAGGATTCCATCAGCACGAATGCCGAGAATCTATAAAAAGTTAATTGAGGTATGAAAAAATGAACGAATTGACTCAAACGCACCGTATGTGCCCCCGATGCATCATGGACAAGACCGATCCTGAAATTACCTTCAATGGATTAGGTGTATGCAATCATTGCGTTGAATTTGAAGCCATCACCCGGAAAAACTGGTTTCCGAACGAAGAGGGCCAGAGGCGCTGGGGAGCCATAGTTAAGCAGATGAAGGCGGATGGACAGGGCCGCGAATACGATTGCATTCTAGGTCTGAGCGGCGGCGTGGATAGTTCTTATCTTGCCCTGAAGGTGCGCGAATGGGGCTTGCGTCCTCTGGTTGTGCATGTAGATGCCGGTTGGAATAGCGAACTCGCAGTGGCGAATATCGAGACCATTGTCAAACACTGCAATTACGACCTGCATACGCATGTGGTCGATTGGGAGGAGATGCGTGATCTGCACCTCGCGTATCTGCGCGCCGGCATTGCAAATCAGGATGTCCCGCAGGATCATATATTCTTCGCGAGTCTGTACCACTTTGCCACCAGCAATGGTATTCGTTACATTCTCTCGGGCGGGAATCTCGCAACCGAGGGGATATTTCCCGACACATGGCTTGGCAGTGCGATGGATGCCATCAACCTCAAGGCGATCCACCGTAAATTTGGCGAGCGTCGGCTGCGCAATTACAAGACGATCAGCTTCTTTCAGTACTACTTCTGGTATCCGTTTGTGAAAAAGATGCGCACGGTGCGCCCGCTCAATTACATGGCGTATGACAAGACAAAAGCAATTGAGGAGCTGGAAAGAACCATTGGCTGGCGCTCCTATGGTCGCAAGCACGGTGAATCTCAGTTCACCAAGTTTTTCCAAAACCATTATCTTCCCGCGAAATTCGGATATGACAAACGCCGGCCGCATCTGTCCAGCCTGATCGCTTCGGGGCAGATGTCACGTGAGCAGGCGCTGGAAGAGATGAAGAAGCCTTTGTACGACACCGATGAGCTTGAGCTTGATATCGATTATCTTTGCAAAAAACTCAGAATCACAAGAGCGACGTTTGACGAGTTGGTGCGTGCGCCGACGCGGCACTATTCTGAGTTTGCAAACTGGGACAAATATCATCGTGCCCTTAAAATGGGGCAGGCCATCTTTGCAAGGCTGACGGGCAGGACATTAAAGGTCTATTCTTGATGAATATTGTTCACCTTACATCCGCACATCCCCGCTTTGACATCCGCATCTTCCACAAAATGTGCACGTCTCTGGCGGCTCATGGGCATGCCGTATCTCTCGTGGTGGCGGATGGCAAGGGAGACGAAACACGTGGCGGCGTGCACATACTGGACGCAGGCGCCTCGCGAGGGCGGCTTGACCGGATTTCCCGTGCGCCCTGGCGCGTATTGGAAAGGACGCTTACGCTGGATGCGGATATCTACCATCTGCACGACCCGGAGTTGATCCCTATTGGCCTGAAACTCAAACGACTTGGCAAGCAGGTGGTTTTTGATTCGCACGAGGACGTGCCCAAGCAGATGCTTGGCAAGCCTTACCTGAACAAACCCGCGCTCTGGGTGATTTCCAAGACGCTAAGTGTCTATGAACGCTGGGCCTGTCGTCAGTTCGACGGCATCATTGCCGCCACTCCCTACATTCGCGACAAATTTTTGAAGATTAACCTGAACACGGTTGATATCAATAACTTTCCATTGGTGGATGAATTGAGCAATGAAGTTCCATGGGAAAACAAGCAGGCCGAAATCTGTTACGTTGGGGGCATCAGTGCCATTCGCGGCATTCGCGAAATCGTGCAGGCGATGGGGCTGGTCCAGTCGGTAACCAGGCTGAACTTGTGCGGGGAGTTTGGCGAACCCGAGCTTAAAAAGGATGTGAAATCACTTTCTGGCTGGGCACACGTGCATGAACACGGGTTTGTTGATCGCGCCGGCGTGCGGGAGGTGCTTGGACGTTCGGTGGCTGGCGTGGTGGCGTTCCATCCCGCGCCCAACCACGTGGATGCCCAGCCGAACAAAATGTTTGAGTACATGTCGGCCTGCATTCCGGTGATTGCTTCCAACTTTCCGTTATGGGGCGACATCATCGAGGGCAATCACTGCGGCTTGTGTGTCGATCCGCTCAAGCCCGATGAAATCGCCGGGGCCATCGATTACCTGATGACTCATCCCGATGAAGCGCGGCGCATGGGTCAAAACGGGCGGCGCGCGGTGCTTGATCGTTATAACTGGTCGATAGAGGAGGGCAAGTTACTGACCTTCTATGAAAAATTGCTCAATCGGCTGGCCAAATGAAAAAAATCCTGACTGTGCTGGGTGCCCGCCCCCAGTTCATCAAAGCTAGTGCGGTGTCGCATGCCATGGCGCAATCGGGCCAGTTACGCGAGGTTGTCGTCCACACCGGCCAGCATTTCGATGCCAATATGTCGGACGTTTTCTTCACAGAGCTTGGCATGGCCAAGCCGGCGTATGCGCTGGACATTCATGGTGGTACGCATGGCGCCATGACAGGGCGCATGCTGGCCGATGTAGAAAAAGTCTTGTTGGCCGAAAAACCCGATGCAGTTCTGGTGTATGGCGACACCAATTCCACCTTGGCCGGTGCGCTGGCGGCTGCCAAGCTGCATATTCCGGTGGCGCATGTAGAGGCGGGTTTGCGAAGCTTCAACATGGACATGCCTGAGGAGATCAACCGCATCCTCACTGACCGCATGTCGCGCTGGCTGTTTACGCCGACAGAGGTAGCTGCGCGGAATCTGCGCGATGAGGGCGTGCGTGACGAGCAGATCATCCCCGTGGGGGATGTGATGTTCGATGTCGCCCTGCACTTCGCCGCGCGGGTGAGTGCCGATGGGGGCGTGATAAAGAGTCTGGATCTCCAGCCGGGCGGCTATATTCTGGCCACCGTTCACCGTGCCGAAAATACCGATCATGTGCAGCGTTTGACGGCCATTGTCAATGCGCTGATACAAGCTTCACAAACACGCCCCGTGGTTTGGCCCTTGCATCCACGCACCCGTGCCGTGCTGCAGCAGACGGGCCAGTTGGCAGCACTCGCCGAAAAGGTGCATCTGATCGATCCGGTTGGCTATCTTGACATGGTGCAATTGGAAAAATACGCTGCGCTCATCACCACCGATTCCGGCGGGGTGCAAAAAGAAGCGTTCTTTTACAAAGTACCTTGCGTGACATTGCGTGATGAAACTGAGTGGGTGGAATTGGTGGAAGAAGGGTGGAACAGGTTGGCCCCCCCAATAGAAGCGGGCGTCGTCATTGATGCCATCCAGAGCGCGCTTGGCACACGCGGACGTGACGTATTTCCGTACGGTCGCGGTAATGCCGCAGATAAGATAGCAGCTCGGTTGTCGGCAGATATTGGCGAGTAGAAGCATCTTGCCTAGATCCAATCGTGCCGAACTCGGCTTTGCTCTTTTTTCCTTCAGGTGTTTCGCTTTGCCGTAGTGGTGCCCGCTCTAATGGGCGCAATTAGGGAGCCGGGCACTTCGATTTTTCTGAGTAAGTGCAACCTTTGTCGGGAATTTTGATTTTTGTCTTTATTGTTTGGGTAAATTAAATGTGTGGAATATTTGGTGTTGTTTCTGGCTCGCCGGTGATCGAGGGTGAGTTGAGTGT
>JANONO010000331.1:0-2137 GCA_031420875.1 Gallionellaceae bacterium
CGCAGCACTTTGTATGGGCTGATTATCAATCCCAAGAAGCGCGTACATTACGGGCCGATGAACGTGGTCGAATCGCGCGCGGTATTTATCCAGCAAGCGTTAGTGACCGGCGAGTTTAATACGCTCGCACCTTTCTTTGCCCACAATCAAAAACTGATACACGACATCGAAGCGCTGGAGCACAAATCGCGTCGTCCCGATGTGCTGGTGGATGATGAATTGATATTCGCTTTTTACGACAAGCTCATCCCGCCACACATCCACAACGGCGCGGCATTCGAGGCGTGGCGCAAAGAGGCGGAGCGCGATAATTCCAAACTGCTGTATCTGAAAAAAGATGACTTGATGCGGCACGAGGCATCCGGCATCACCACCGATCAATTTCCACCACAACGGGTGATGAACAACATCAGCTATGCCTTGGCCTATAACTTCGCGCCGGGAAAAATCGATGATGGCATCATGCTCACTGTGCCGCAGGCGCTTATCAATCAGGTATCTGCCGCGCAATGCGAATACTTAGTGCCCGGTCTGCTGGCGGAAAAAATCACGCAACTGGTGAAGACCCTGCCGCAGAAAATACGCCGTCATCTGGTGCCCGTGCCAGAATTTGCCGCGCAATTTTGCCAAGAAGTGCAAGTTTCGGATACCCCATTATTGCAGGCGCTGGCGAAGTTCATTCGCACACAAAAGCAATTGGATGTGCCGCTGGATGCGTTTCGTCTGGAGCAGTTGCCAGCGCACCTGCTGATGAATTTTCGGGTGGTGGATGAGCATGGTAGGCAACTAGGCGTGTCGCGGAATTTTGTGCAGTTGCGAGGTGAATGGGCACAAAAAACTTCCCTCTCCCCAGCCCTCCCCCAAGGGGGGAGGGAGTTGGCTCACCGAGGTGCGCGGCTTAGCTCCTCTCCCATAGAGGGAGGGGAGCTAAAGCGTCACACTACCTGGGGTTTTGGTGACTTCAACCCGACCAGTGAAACCCTTCTCGTCGGCCAGACCGTAACCCTGTTCAACGCACTGGTGGATGAAGGCGATGCCGTGACGTTGCGCGCCTTTGATACACGCGACGAAGCGCAAGCCGCACATCGCATGGGGCTGCGCCGCTTGTTCATGCTGGCGCTGAAAGAGCAGGTCAAGTTTCTGGAAAAAAATATGGGCTTGCAAGCGATGGCCATGCAGTTCCTGCCATTTGGCAGCGCACAAGATTTGCAGCGCCAGATATTCTCAGTGACCTTTGACCGCTGCTGTTTGAATGAACCTTGGCCGACCCATGAAAAAGAATTCAGCGTGCGCTGTAAAGAAGCCAAGAGCCGCCTGACCCTGGTGGCTCAGGAAATTGTGCGGTTGGCTGGTGTGATATTGAGCGAGCATCAGCAGGCGCAAAAAAATCTAACCGCCGCTAAAGCACACGGGCAAGCCGTGCAAGACATGCGCGCACAGATGGCATGGATGCTGCACAAGGAATTTATCGCAGCCACGCCCTATGAACGCTTGCAACATATCCCGCGCTACCTCAAGGCAATCAATGTGCGTTTAGAAAAATTGCGCGCAGATCCTGCGCGTGATGCGCGCCAGCAGGCGCAGTTAGCGCCACTGCAACAACAGTGGCAGCGCAAGCTGGAAATGGAGCGCGGCAACATTCAGGTGAATGAGTTTGGCTGGCTGCTGCAAGAGCTGCGTGTTTCCTTGTTCGCGCAAGAGTTAAAAACCCCGGTGATTATATCGGTGAAGCGCTTGCAAAAAATATGGGAGGTGGAGGCGCAACGATAAGACAAATCCTTTACATGTTCTTCCGCCATCCAATTCCACCCACCCCACTTTAATTCTAAGCTATACCACTAGTGTCCGGTTAAAAATCAAATAGAATCATTTGGTTATTGGGTAGTGGTGCAATGATTCTGATAGTGTCAGGCTGCAAGGCGCATGAAATAAAGGTTTTCTCGAAAACCGAGACCGACAATATCTGTAACAAAGTGTAGAGCGAGGCATTGAGATGGAGCTCCTTTTTGACGATGGCAATCAGCACGTAGGTGTGATGGCAATCCGCGCCACCAAAATACCTCAACGCCATTTACCAACCACAGAAAGGATTTACCATGTTGCACCAACACACCTTGACCACCCTGAAAACACTCAA
>JANONO010000332.1:0-2574 GCA_031420875.1 Gallionellaceae bacterium
TCTGCATTTGACCATCATTATTTTTTGCATGCGAATAGTTGATATCTGTCCACCCGCCAAACGCATGATGATTGCTGACATCAAGCTGTGTTCCGCTGCGATCCACAGTTGATGATCGCGTCAAGCCAACGAATACGCTGGTGCCGAGCAAGTTGTATTCCTTCAATGCCAAGCCGCTGGAATTACTTCCCCCAGAGCGACTGAAGCTGGCACCCGTATCCAGCGTCCATGTATCGCGGGTTTTCACTTCAATATCAACCACACCATTTTGATAGGCAGTAGGGGTAATGTTGGCAGAATAAAGGTAACGATTGTCATGCAGCAAGCGCTCCGTTTCCTCAATCAATCGCACCGATACAGGTTCGCCGGGTTTAAATAGCAAGGTACGTCTAATGACGCTGGGACGTGTTTTTATATGTAGAAAATTCGCCGTGCGAAATAAAAAATTATTTTCCTTTGGGTCATCCAGATCAAAAATATCCGCAACATTGACCCGTATCTCACCAATAACTGCGCCACTTGCTTGGAGTTCAGCAAAAGTAGGAAGGGGGGTTTCTGGGTTGGGTTCATTCGCCATTACTGGAGTAAGCGCGCCAGCAATGACAACGCTACACAGTAATCGGCAAGCTATATAGAGGATCATAATTTACTTTGCGAGTTTATAGCGCTTGCAAAATGCCATTATCCTATCAATCTGGTATTTTGACTGCTAAAAGTCAACATACCACCTACTCACGACAAAAAACCATTTTGACGGAAGATGTTGGGTGTGTATAATGCGCGACTCTGTAAAACCGTATTAAGTCGAGGTTGTTATGTATGCAGTAATTAAAACGGGTGGTAAGCAATATCGTATCACCCAGGGTGAAACCCTTAAAATTGAAACCGTAGAGGGTGATGTCGGCAGCGCTATCGTGCTGGACAAGGTGCTGATGATAAGCAATGGCGACAGCATTTCTGTTGGCAAGCCGCTGCTGGCGGGCGCAACGGTCACCGCGACTATCGTCTCTAATGGTCGTGGCGAAAAAATCCGCATCTTCAAGATGCGCCGCCGCAAGCACTACCAAAAACATCAAGGTCATCGTCAAAACTACACTGAAATCCGCATAGACGGCATTTCGGCCTAAGCGTAAAGGAGCAGCAATATGGCATCGAAAAAAGGCGGCGGCAGTACCAGTAACGGCCGCGACTCACACTCGAAACGACTTGGCGTCAAAAGCTACGGCGGCGAACAGATCAATGCCGGCAGCATCATCGTGCGCCAACGCGGCACACAGTTCCACGCTGGCGACAACGTCGGCATGGGCAAGGATCACACCCTGTTTGCCACGATTACCGGCAAGGTGGTGTTTGCAGTCAAGGGTGCACTGAGACGCAAAACAGTCAGCGTAGTCGCTGCGTAAACGCGCTTAGCTGAGTACATCAAGCCCTATCGCAAGGTAGGGCTTTTTTGTTTGGGGAGCACAAAATGAAGTTTATTGACGAATCAAAAATTGAAGTCATCGCCGGTAGCGGCGGCAATGGCGCAGCCAGCTTTCGTCGCGAAAAATATATAGACAAGGGTGGACCGGATGGCGGCGATGGCGGTTGGGGAGGCAGCGTGTATGCGCTGGCTGACCGCAATATCAATACGCTCGTGGATTATCGTTTTGCCCGCATGCACCGCGCCAAGAATGGCGAAGCAGGACGCGGCGCAGCTTGCTATGGCAAGGGCGCGGATGATGTCATTCTGCGGATGCCGGTGGGCACGGTCATCACCGACATCAACACCGGCGAACAAATTGCCGATCTGGCGTATGACGGCCAGAAAACACTGCTTGTCCAAGGCGGCAAGGGTGGCCTCGGCAATCTGCACTTCAAATCCAGCACCAATCGTGCGCCGCGCCAGTGTACGCCGGGTGTGGAAGGCGAGCAGCGCGAACTGCAATTGGAGCTCAAAGTATTGGCCGATGTGGGGCTGCTGGGGATGCCCAACGCGGGTAAATCTACTTTCATCCGCGCAGTTTCCGCCGCCAAACCCAAGGTCGCCGATTATCCCTTCACCACCTTGCACCCCAATCTTGGTGTAGTGCGAGTTTCGCCAGAAAAAAGTTTTGTCATCGCTGATATTCCCGGCCTGATCGAAGGTGCGGCGGAAGGTGCCGGGCTGGGACACCAGTTCCTGCGCCATCTGGCGCGCACCCGTGTACTGCTGCATCTGGTGGACATCGCGCCGATGTATGAGGGCATAGACCCGGTACATGAGGCGCGCGCAATTCTCAACGAGCTGAACAAATATGATCCAGCCTTGTATCAAAAACCGCGCTGGTTGCTGCTGAACAAAATTGATCTGCTACAAGGCCAAGATGAAAAAGTTTCTGCCTTCCTCAAAGAGTTCACCGATTATGACCGCCACTTCGTCATCTCGGCGATCAACGGCGAAGGCTGCAAGGAATTAACTTACGCCATCATGGAACACCTGCTAGCGATGAACGAACAGGAACGGCAGGCTGCCGCAGACAGCGCACAGGAAACCGACGCGGATATAATATAGGGATATGAAAACCGATCTCACACTATGCAAGCGCATCGTCG
>JANONO010000333.1:0-2439 GCA_031420875.1 Gallionellaceae bacterium
CAAGCGCTGGAACGCCTGCCACCATCCGTTCACCGCACCCAAGGACGAACACTTGGCGCTGCTGGCAACCGATCCGGGCAAGTGTCTGGCCAAGGCTTACGACCTGGCGTTGAACGGCTCTGAAATTGGTGGCGGTTCGGTGCGTATCCACAAGGAAGCCGTGCAAAGCCAAGTGTTCCGTGCGCTCAACATCGACGCGGAAGAAGCGCAACTCAAATTTGGCTTCCTGCTGGATGCCCTGCAATACGGCGCGCCGCCGCACGGCGGGCTGGCCTTCGGCCTAGATCGTATCGTCGCCATGATGACCGGGTCAGAATCCATCCGCGACGTGATTGCTTTCCCCAAGACGCAACGCGCGCAATGTTTATTAACGCAAGCGCCGAGTGCGGTGGATGAAAAGCAACTACGTGAACTGCATATTCGTTTACGTCAGCCAGCGGTGGTGGAAGTAGCGAAAGAATAACCAATGAAGGCATTACCTCCTAGTCGTGCATTAGCAGCGAAATTGGTATTCGCAGCATTTCATGTATTGAAAGAAGCTGGGGGCTCGTTGCGTTCGCAAGAGCTTTTTGCAAAGCTGGAAAACACGGTTGATCTAGATGAGTGGGCACGGCAGTCATATGCGAAATCAGGATATACCCGTTGGGTAAGTATTCTTCATTTCTTTTCCATTGATTGTGTTAAAGCGGGATTTTTGGAAAAAGAGAGAGGCCTCTGGAAACTGACTGAATCCGGCAATCACGCAATAAGCCTTGGTGAACTGGGATTGCTAGATGCTGCTGTTAAGGCATACCGAGACTGGAAAAAAATAAACCAACCCGCTTTGGTGCAGGAGCAAAAAATATCTGAAGATGCAGAAATGGATTTGCAGCCTCCAGAAGAGCTACTGGAAAGTACGTTTGGACGAATCAATGGCGAGCTGGCCAGTGATATTTTGCAGAAAATAAAAGGTTGCTCTCCTGCTTTTTTTGAGCGCCTAGTGGTCGAGTTGTTGGTCAAAATGGGCTATGGCGGTACGCGGCAGGATGCCGGGCGCGCCATCGGACGTAGTGGTGACGAAGGAATTGATGGCGTTATTCACGAAGACCGCTTGGGTTTGGATGTGATTTACCTTCAGGCTAAGCGCTGGGAAGGCATGGTGGGGCGGCCAGAAATTCAAAAGTTTGTTGGGGCTTTGCAAGGACAGCGCGCAAAGAAAGGTGTGTTCATCACCACATCAGATTTCACCAAGGAAGCGGTCGAATACGTACGCAACATAGACAACAAGGTAGTGCTAATAAATGGCGCGTTGTTGGCAAACCTGATGATAGACCACGACGTGGGCGTATCTCTCGCCGCGACCTACGAAATCAAAAAAATTGATTCGGACTATTTCCTGGAAGAGTGAATTCGCGGTTATAAATTCCTTATGAAAGTGGCGCGAATCGGCACACTGGAATTTCATCAGTTCCCAATCACTCTAGCAATCCTGACACCTAGCAATCGAGTTGTCGCGTGTATTAAGCCTTAGCAGGCAAGCACGCTGTGTTGTTGCTTTTTGGCGGAGACAAACGGTAGCGAAGTACAGATATTTTACTAGCGGTGGAATGCTGGAAAAATTGGCAAAGGAGGTAAATATGAAAGCATCTCGATCCCATGACGAAGCAACTGCTTATCTGTTGCAACAAGACCCTAGCTTGGCAGAAGCCTATATGTACGCAGCGCTGGGAGAGGTGAATCAGCCGGGAGGAGAGTCTGCCTTCTTGGCCGTGTTGCGTCAACTAGCACTGGCGTACGTTTCACATAAGCAAACGCATTGCCCCGCTTAATGACGCTGCACTACAAACAACCCGTTTCAACTCTGGTGGTGATTTACACTTCTGCTCTGGAAGTGCTGTTGCTAGAGCGCGCCGACCATCCCGGCTACTGGCAATCGGTCACCGGTAGCCGTGATGGAGAAGAGTCCTTACGCGAAACAGCACTGCGCGAGGCAGGGGAAGAAACCGGGCTGGATGCGGCGCAGTATGTGCTGACCGATTGGCAGCTTAAAAACGTGTACGACATTTACCCAAAGTGGCAGCATCGCTATCCGCCCGGCACCATGCACAACACTGAGCATGTATTCGGCCTGGAATTGCCCGGCAAGTTACCTGTTCAACTGTCGCCACGCGAGCATTTAAGTTATATGTGGTTGCCGTGGCAAGCAGCGGCGGAGAAAGTGTTTTCGCCTAGCAACCGCGCGGCGATTTTGCTATTGCCAGAAAGAGTGAGTCATGCCTGAATTAACTATTCCCATCGCTTACGACCATCCCCGTGGCAACACAGTTTGCAGCACAGAGCGTGCGTGGGCAAAAAAACCGCAAGAACCCACCCCCCAAGCGCGCACAGAGCTGATCGCGCGCATCAAGACATTACTCAAGCAACAGGATGCAGTTCTGGTGGCGCATTACTATGTGCATC
>JANONO010000334.1:0-13400 GCA_031420875.1 Gallionellaceae bacterium
CACCTGGCAATCCGATAACTCGTTTAATGAAGTCAGTAGAAGGGTCTTCCGGAAAATGGAAGACCATGACATCACCCCTGCTGGGGGAATTAATTTCTATCAGTTTTTTACCTATGATAGGCAAGCGAATACCATAAGTAAATTTATTGACGACAATAAAATCTCCTACTATTAAGGTAGGCCGCATGGAGCTAGAGGGTATCTTGAACGGCTCAACCAGAAATGAGCGCAATATAAATACTGCCAGAATCACGGGAAAGAAGCTTTTGGAATATTCCACCCACCACGGCTCTTTGTCCGCTGGTGAACGGTTGGGTTGCAATACAAAACGATCCAACAACCACACGCTGCCCGTAATTGCCAGCATGATAAACATGATTCGTGCAAAATCCATTTCGACCCCAGTATTTTATTTATCGCCCACTTGCCTGTATTTACCGCAAACTTGCCTTTAGGCCACCTCTAAAAATCCAAACTCCGTCACAATACGGCGTTGCTCCAAAAATTTTAACGATTACATATCAAACATATGCGGCGCGCTAAAATTTTTCTCGCGCCTTGTCTTGCTTAGGATTTTGAATTTTTAGAGATGCCCTTTACTTGTCGCCTACTTGTAAGATGGCCAAAAAAGCCTCCTGCGGTATTTCCACATTACCGACTTGCTTCATGCGCTTCTTACCGGCCTTTTGTTTTTCCAGCAACTTACGCTTGCGTGAAATGTCGCCACCATAACATTTGGCGATCACGTTTTTACGTAAGGCCTTGACGTTCTCGCGCGAAATAATATTCGCTCCAATCGCCGCCTGAATCGCCACATCAAACATCTGGCGCGGAATCAGTTCACGCATCTTGGCCGCCACCTCGCGCCCGCGATACTGGCTGTTGCTGCGATGCAGGAAGATGGACAGCGCATCTACCTTATCGCCGTTGATCAGCATATCCACCTTGACTACATCGGCCGGGCGGTATTCCTTGAATTCGTAATCCATCGAGGCATAACCGCGCGAAATGGATTTCAGGCGATCAAAAAAATCCAGCACAATTTCCGCCATCGGAATCTCATACACCAGCAACACCTGCTTGCCGTGATAGCTCATGTCTATCTGCGTGCCACGTTTTTGCGTACACAGTGTAATCACCGCACCAACATATTCTTGCGGCATATACAAGTTGACCGTCACGATAGGCTCGCGAATTTCCTCGATCTTGGATGGGTCGGGCATCTTGGACGGATTATCCACCATCAATATCGTGCCATCGCGCTGCACCACTTCATAAATCACGGTGGGCGCAGTGGTAATCAAATCCATGTCGAACTCGCGCTCCAGCCGCTCCTGCACAATTTCCATGTGCAACAAACCGAGAAAGCCGCAACGGAAGCCGAAACCCAACGCTTGCGACACTTCCGGTTCGTATTGCAATGACGCGTCATTCAGCTTGAGCTTTTCCAATGAATCGCGCAGTGCCTCATATTGATTCGACTCGACCGGAAATAATCCGGCAAACACCTGCGGCTGCACTTCCTTAAAGCCGGGTAGCGCCGCTGCTGCCGGCTTATTTACCAAGGTGATGGTGTCTCCAACTTTGGCCGCTTTCAGCTCCTTGATGCCGGAAATAACGAAGCCGACCTGCCCGGCAGATAATTCTTCGCGCGGCTGCGACTTGGGCGTAAACACGCCGACGTGTTCCGTCAAGTGCTGCGAGCCGGTCGCCATCAACAGAATTTTATCCTTGGGTTTCAAAGTGCCGTTAAAAACCCGCACCAGCATCACCACGCCGACATAATTATCGAACCACGAGTCTATGATCAGCGCTTGTAGCGGCGCAGCTGGATCGCCTTTGGGCGGCGGCACACGGGCGATCATCGCCTCTACCACGTCCTGCACCCCCTCGCCAGTCTTGGCCGAACAGCGCGTGGCATCGTGTGCATCTATGCCGATGACATCCTCAATTTCGGCAATAGCGTTGTCTGGGTTGGCCGAAGGAAGGTCAATTTTGTTTAACACGGGTACTACTTCCACACCCAGTTCCAGCGCGGTGTAGCAGTTAGCCACGGTTTGCGCTTCCACCCCTTGCGACGCATCCACTACTAGCAATGCGCCCTCGCAGGCAGATAGAGAGCGCGACACCTCGTAGGAAAAATCCACGTGTCCCGGTGTGTCAATCAAATTGAGATGGTAGAGTTGTCCATCGCGCGCTTTGTAGCGCAGCGCAGCCGTCTGCGCCTTGATGGTGATGCCACGCTCGCGTTCCAGATCCATGGAGTCGAGCACCTGCGCCTCCATTTCGCGGTCAGACAAGCCACCACATAACTGAATGATGCGGTCAGCCAGCGTGGATTTACCGTGATCTATGTGGGCGATAATAGAAAAATTGCGGATGTATTGCAAGGGCATCTCTATAAATCCAAACTCCGTCGCGATACTGTGTTGCTCACAAAAAATTACTCCTTACATATCACCCATATGCGGCGTAGCAATTTTTTGCTCACGCCTTGTCTCGCTTAGGATTTTGAATTTTTAGAAATGCCCTTAAATCTGGGGACGCACGGTCAAAACCGACTGAAATTCAAAGGACGCAGATTCTAGCCGATTTTGACGGTGTATGCTGGTGCAGATTTAGGGTGTTATTTCTCGTCCATCCTGATAGCAATATATGAAACCACCTCACCGCGTCGTACCAATAAAGCGATACTGCGGTTATTGGGCACTTGTTTCAGCGCTTCATTGAATTGGTCGAGAGAGTGTAGTTCAATATTGCCCAAGGCCAAAATAACATCACCAGGACTCAATTCTGCGCGCGTGGCAGCACTTTTAACCTCCTCTACCAATAGTCCACCTTCAACTTTCAGTGTTTTCTTCTGTTCGTCACTCAGTTCGCTCAGCACCAATCCTAAGCGGGTAACACTTTCACCGGTTTCGGCTTTGCTGGCGTTATTTCCAGATTGCTCTGTTTTGTCATTGGGCATTTCAGCTACGGTCAACTTAACCTCATGGCTTTCGCCCTTGCGCCACAGTTGCACGGTGACCTTGCTTCCTGGTCGTGTGGCACCCACAATGCGTGGCAAGTCGAAAGAGGATGTGACTGAATTTCCATCAAATTTAAGAATGACATCGCTGACCTGTATGCCCGCTTTGTCAGCTGCACCCCCTTTTTCGACACTGCTGATTAATGCTCCCGTCGCCTTGCTCAGCCCGAAAGACTCCGCTAAATCCAGCGTCACCTCTTGGATAACCACGCCTATACGCCCGCGCGTTACTTTGCCGGTAGTACGCAATTGATCTGCTACATCCATAGCAACATCAATGGGTATGGCAAACGATAGCCCCATGAAGCCGCCTGTTCGTGTGTAAATCTGAGAATTGATGCCGATTACTTCGCCCTTCATGTTGAATAACGGCCCACCGGAATTTCCTGGATTAATAGCAGCATCAGTCTGAATGAAGGGAACATAACTCTCTTGAGGTAAAGAGCGCCCTTTTGCGCTTACGATGCCAACCGTTACGCTACTGTCAAAGCCAAACGGTGAGCCAATGGCAAGAACCCATTCGCCGACTTTTAGCAAATTTGGATTGCCTTTAACTATCTTAGGTAATCCACTTGCTTCAATTTTGAGCAATGCTAAGTCTGTGCGTTTATCAGTGCCAACTACCTTGGCCTTAAATTCACGCTTATCGGTTAAGCGCACAGTAATGGTATCTGCATCACTTACCACATGAGCATTGGTCAACAGATAACCGTCATCACTAATAATAAAACCAGAACCACGAGATTGTGTTTCTTGATCGTGCGGAATAGACGGTTCAAAGCGACGAAAAAATTCAGCGAATGGATCGTCCCCTTTGGGCTTGGGTATGCCACGCAAGGTCTGATTTTTACTCAGAGTCTGAGTGGTGCTAATGTTGACTACCATTGGCCCTTGTTTTTCTACCATTTCGGTAAAATCAGGTAGTTCGGCGGATGAGATTTGCTGCGAAAAAATAATTATTGGCACAATCACACATAATTTTTTTAACATATGCTGTCCTTGTTCAATGTCCCAAGTAGCGTGCTGAATCTGCTATCTGCATGACTGTCCTCGGCGGTACTTCACCGACTACCGTTACCAAGTTGGAGCCGTTTATCTTTCTGTAAATATTTAGTAGACCTTGGCTAGACAAGCCGGTAATTACTTTTGTTTCTCCCGTCATATCCTCAATAAAAACGGAAACTCCCGCAAGCCCATCGGAAAATATTAAATGAGTAACGGGTGTTTTATTGCCGTGCAGCGGGCGGCGTACTTCCATAGTTTTCTTAAATCCGGGTGGGAGTAAACCAATCCGCCATCCACTGTTATGGACGGTTTGCTCTGTTTTAGGTGTGGGGGCTGAATAGGGGTGATGTGTGTGGTAGTTTACAGATGAATTGTTTGGCTTGTTTGGGGTAATCCATTTGCGATCAATGTTCCCGCCTATAGTTAAATGGGTAAAGGTATATTGCTCAATGATGCGCCCACGATCATCCAGTACGGCAGCTTTAAGTAATAATCCAGAATCGTTGTGTGCCCATAACTTGTGAGAGTAGCGTGACTTATCTTTGGGTTGAAAAACAAAAACATCCGTCGGTAAACCGGCTACTCTTTCTGCTTCCGCTTTTTTGATCTGGTAACTCTCGTTTAATACCGATATTTGCTCCGGCAACAGTGCAGGAAACGACCGACGACCCCGGCGTTCTCCCACGCTTACTTGGTGACCATTCAAGTAGCTCCACACTTGATTGTTATTGTGAATGATTTCGCGATTGACCCCATCCAGCCCCTCTAGCCTTCCATGTTCACCGTCTCTATCTGAAATATGTGTGATTCGCGACGTTTCAACGTGGTTGCCATATTGGTAGATAAAGACGCCAGTGTAATTGGTTTTGTACGCGGCAAATGTCATAGCCTTGAGCTTGTCTAGATCTTTTTGATCTAACTGATCGGCAATAGCGCCGGAGGTTGCAGTCAGCAGTAATGCAAGAAATAAAGATAGACGAGTTGTCACGATAATTGTTCTATTGCCTTGCCATGGTGCGCATATAGGAGGCTGCTCCTTGCACATTGATGCTAGGGGAAAATTCTTGATGCGCCATCAGATAATCATTCAATCCGTTATTGCTGGGGAGGTTGGTGTTAAGGTGTAGGCTGGCAGTTTGGAGCGTAGCAAGCTGCTGCGCTGTAGCCATTTGTGGCATTGAGTCCGAACCTATTTCCATAGATAGCCATGCCACCAGCGATATGGCCAGTACAGATGCGGCGGCGGATAGGGCAAACCATCGCGCACTATGGGTGGCTGTGCGGCGTGGAGCCAGTACTGTAGGTTCGGCCTGAAGTCGATCTCGCATGGTTTTACTAATATCAGCACGCAAGCGTCCCGGTTGGTACAGCGCGTCACTGATTAGGTGGTACATCCGCCACTCTTCTTGAGCTTCAGGATTGGCCTTTAACCGGTCGAACAACTCTTCGGCTTCATCATCAAACAATTCGCCATCCATCAATGCTGAAATATGCTGTTTCATGTTTACCACCTGTTATCCGAATTGGTGCCCAATAGTGGGCGTAAATTTTCCGCAATGACCTCGCGTGCACGAAAAATACGGGAACGCACGGTGCCAATGGGGCAGTTCATTACATCTGCAATTTCTTCATAGCTCAAACCTTCAATTTCTCGCAAGCTGAGGGCAATGCGTAAATCATCAGGCAATTGTAGTAAAGATGAGTTCACTACATTGACCACCTGTTTACTCATCAATTCATTTTCGGGAGTATCAACCTCTCGCAATAGGCTTGCTTCCTCGAAATTCTCAGCCTCGTCTGAATCAATAATGGTGGTAGTTGGAACTCGTCGTTTAAACGCCAATAGATAATTTTTTGCGGTATTAATACCGATACGATATAGCCATGTGTAAAACGCGCTTTCCCCACGAAACCCGGGTAAGGCTCTATATGCCTTGATAAAAGCTTCTTGGGTCACATCCTCGACCTCCGCTCCATCTCGCACGAAGCGCGAAATTAAACGAGCTAGCCGACGTTGATACTTGATTATCAGTAATTCAAACGCATGCTTGTCACCACGCTGAGCACGTTCAACTAATTGCTGATCGACTTCCCGATCGTCCATTCCCTATTGTCCTACCTTATGAATTATACCGACCTAACTCGGCGCGCTAGTATAACCGGACAAAACAGTATGGTGTCAGCCATTCACCCAACATTCGGCTGGATTGACATATTGTTACAGAATTAGTTCCACTTGCTAACCTTGTCAATTATTAACGGAGAAAGCAGAAGAAATTTGCTATTCTTCACGGGGTAATGATCGGAACAAGGTGCGATAGGTAATCTTAATGCAATTTGACTCTTTAATAATTGGTAGCGGACTCGCTGGGTTGTCTTTGGCACTAAAACTTGCCGACCAGCAAAAAGTCGCTGTCATCACAAAAAAAACATTGCTTGAAGGTGCCAGCGCTTGGGCGCAGGGTGGTATTGCGGCAGTATTGTCGCAAGAAGACTCCTTGGCTGAGCATATACAAGACACACAGACTGCAGGTGCTGGCCTGTGTCACCCCGCCACCACGCGCTTCGTTGTTGAGCATGCCAAACCGGCAATTGATTGGTTAATCGCCCAAGGCGTACCCTTTACCCGAGATATAGCTACTGACTCAGGTTACCACCTGACGCGCGAAGGCGGACACAGTCGCCGCCGAATTATTCACGCTGCTGATGCAACTGGCCATGCGGTACAAGAAACACTCGCTAACAAGGTGCTGGCACATCCCAACATCACATTGTTGGAACACACCATTGCCATAGACCTGATTACCGGCAGCAAGCTTGGCTACAGTGACAGCCGCTGCTATGGTGCTTACGCGCTGAATACTGCAAACGATGAAATCTGCACCATCGCCGCACACAACACCATCTTGGCTACTGGCGGCGCGGGCAAGGTGTATCTCTATACCACCAACCCCGATACCGCCACTGGCGACGGCATTGCTATGGGCTGGCGTGCTGGCTGCCGTGTGGCTAACATGGAATTCGTGCAGTTTCATCCCACCTGTTTGTACCACCCGCACGCCAAATCTTTTCTGATTTCGGAAGCGGTGCGTGGCGAAGGCGGCATCCTTAAGTTACCCGATGGCACGCGTTTTATGCCCTTGCATGATGAGCGCGCTGAGCTTGCTCCACGCGACATCGTGGCGCGCGCGATAGATTTTGAAATGAAAAAACGCGGGTTGGATTGCGTCTATCTGGACATTACGCATCAGCCTCGAGAATTTCTGCAAGTGCATTTCCCCACCATCTACGCGCACTGCATGACGTTGGGCATAGACATGGCAACGCAACCGATACCGGTAGTGCCGGCGGCGCACTACACTTGTGGCGGTGTGATCACTGATTTGAATGCACGCACTGACTTGGACAATCTTTATGCTGTAGGCGAAACTGCCCACACCGGCTTGCATGGCGCTAATCGCTTGGCCAGCAATTCGTTGCTAGAGTGCATGGTGTTTGCCGAAACGGCGGCGCGGGACATTTTAGGCAAGCCAACTAGCCCATTTGTCCCCTTGCCGCATTGGGACGAAAGTCGAGTGTCCGATGCGGATGAGGAGATTGTTATCGCGCACAACTGGGATGAGTTGCGCCGTTTTATGTGGGACTATGTGGGCATTGTGCGTACTACCAAACGCTTGCAGCGCGCGCAGCACCGTATTCGATTGCTGCATGAAGAAATCAATGAGTACTACGCAAATTTCCATGTGACTGCCGATTTGTTGGAGCTGCGTAATCTGGTGATGAGTGCCGACCTTATCGTGCAAAGCGCGTTGGCTCGGCACGAGAGTCGTGGCTTACACTACAGCAAAGATTATCCTGATACCTTGCCGCAGGCGAACGCTACCGTGCTCGATCCGTTTTCACAAACATCAGGCCGCCTCTAAAAATTCAAAATGCTAAGCCAGGCAAGGCGCGAAATAAATTTTAGCGCGCTGCATATGTTTGATCCTTCGACTGAGCTCAGGACAGGAATGTAAGCGTTAAAATTTGTTGAGCAACGCCGTATTGCAACGGAGTTTGGATTTTTAGAGGTGGCCATCAGTGTCGCCACCTTAAGCTCACCCTTAGCTGGCGGAACGACTCAGCATCCAGGCTGTCTGGAAAAATGATTACGCTGTGTGCGAAAAATGAATTTTGCGGCAATATATTTAGTACCGTTAGCCAGGGTGAAATCAAACTATTGGATAAGAGTTTGCCAACTATTTGTGAGCCGCCGCGTTGAGTTAATACAATTCTATCCCCGTCCAATAGCACAGCCACGGCAGACGATGGTGCAGACAGCCAAGCGTTGCGCCACAAGTAATGTAGCAAACTAGCCAGTAAAAATAAAATCAGCAACCCATGCGCCCAAAATGGCAAAGCCAGCACCAGCAGCGCTGCTACGGCAGCGCCATGTATTGCGATGAGCGTGATGGCCAGATAAGCAGATGGTTGAAGATTAAATTGCCGCTGCACAGCTAAAAATTTCGCAGAAAAAATCAGCGCAACAGGAAAATAGCAGCCAAGCTCAACAGCACCAGCGACACGATCAGAATAGGCAACCACCAGCTATTTTTTTCAGCGGCATGACCAGCAATGATATTTTTCTGCGCCTTTGCGGAAGCGGGGGAGGGTGCAACACGGGTTAATTTGGCGGCAGGCTTGGCCTGATTGATAGCATCCATGCTAGGGCGTATCATTTTTAATGTTTGGGAAAGCGCTTCCAATTCCTCGCCAGAGCTGGTCAAGGTCGCCAAACGCATAGTGGCACCAAACGAGTCAAATTCTGTGGAAAGCCCCATGGTGGCAACTGGCTTCGATTCGTCAGCACCTGCACTTTCCCGTCCAACGGCATGCATTGCATCCGGCAATTTTCTTCCTGGCACGGGGAGTGGCTTGCTTATATCAGTCCGCACACCAGTGCGCGGCAGGGAGTCTCGGCATGCGCGCAAGTCATTGGCGAAATCCTTAGCATTCTGGTAGCGATTATCCAATCCTTTTGCCAGCGCTTTGGCCACAATAAAATTCAACATGTCGGGCACTTGCGGATTCATGGTGCCAGGCGGCGTTGGCGTGGTATTCAGAGTTTGATACATGATGGCATTAACATTTTCGCCGACGAAAGGAGCTTTGCCAGTCAGCATTTCATACAGCATGACGCCGAGCGAGAAAATGTCTGAGCGCTGGTCAGTCTGTTTGCCCATCACCTGTTCCGGTGACATGTATTTGGGTGAGCCAAGCACCATGCCCGTTTGAGTACGTATGCCGGCAGATGCCATGCGCGCAATTCCAAAATCAGTTATTTTGGCATGGCCTTCATGAATTATCATAATGTTGGATGGCTTTACATCGCGGTGTACTACCCCTTTTTCATGGGCGTATGCCAAGCCCCGCGCTACTTGCATGACAATGGCAAGCACCTCATCAACCGGCAAACACTGCCCATCATTAAGGATGTCTCTTAGCTCGCGGCCTTCTAAAAACTCCATGGCAATGTAGGCAATGCTGTCACTCTTGCCCACATCATAAATCGTGACAATGTTAGGGTGACTCAGGCGACCCGCTGCTTTTGCCTCCTGATAGAAGCGCCCCTCATACTCTTCTATTTCATCCAAAGCTAGGCTCAGGTTGATGGTCTTAATCGCGACTATGCGGTCTATGAGTGGATCTCGCGCTTTATAGACAACGCCCATCGCGCCTTGTCCGAGCTCACCGACTATCTCGTATCGTCCTAATTGACTCATCATGATTTTGATTAACTCAGAGATTCTTAATGCTGGCCACTTTGCACGGCGCGAAACACAGGACCCCATACTGGATGCCCCGCTTCCGCTGGCAGCAGTTTGAAAGCGGGATCTATCTCAAATGCCTTTTTAAATGCGTCATGGCATGGCTTTTCACGATCCGAAATGCAATGGATAAAAGCCAAATATTTATAAACCTGCGCTTGATCATGCTTGCTGCCCAAACCATTTTGCAGCGCATGTTGAAAAATGACTGCGGCCGTTGTGTAATCTCCATCTTCATAAATTTTGATGGCTTGCGCCAAGTCTTCTTCGGCGTGGCCAGGCCGACTAGCTTCTGTAAGCAGCCCCGGCGTTTTACAGCCGGTTAATAAGAGCGACATCAACATTCCTAACAACAACATACGTGCAGCCAACATCTTGAACTCCAAACTTAATAAGTTATTTGAATTTATGTTGTATCTTTATTACTCCGCCTGCTTTTGCACGAATTACCCGACTGTACGGCGGAAATGTGGTGTTGCGAATTTCAATTTCATGCGTCCCTGGCATGACCTCTAGCTCGGTCAAGGGAGGGCTTACGCCTTGTATTCTACCATCGAGATAGATTTCTCCCCAAGGACTCACTGCTAGATTGACCCGCGCTGGAGCGCCAGTATTAATTGCAGTAGTTTCTTCCAGGGTGCGAACACGGGCGCTTTTTGTGCGGACATTTTCTTGCTTAGTTGGCAGTTTTTTCGCTTCTTCCTTGGCCGGTAAATTCGGCGTCGATGCTTCTGTTAATTGCGTGGGGGTAACGATATTTGTTGGTGTTTCTGCTACGGATAAGGCGGGCGCAATTGGGTCTTGCATACCTTTAAATGCAAGCAATATCAGCAGTGCAATCGGGATCGTCAATGCTGCGAGATACACGGCGCGCCGTTTAAAAGATGCGGTATGATAAAGTGTAAATGCAAGTCGTGCCCAAGCTATCAATCGCAATTCTGCAATCCGGGTGTAATATTGGGCATCTGACAGCAAACGATCCAATCGGGTCGTTACCGTTCCTTTGGCAGCAAGTGCCATATGTTGTAGAGTCGCAGTAAACTCGCCTGGATAACCGATTGCATAAATATGGTGTTCTCGTACATGCTTGTCGGTACGTGGGCCTTCGTAATGAAACATTCCGGCGTATTCCTGTGATCGACTTGACACAGCTTCGTAGTAAGAACGCGATACCAATATTTGTCCGGGGTCTGAGAATCCCATCACGCGCTGAGCTACATTTATGCCGTCGCCTACAATATTGGGCAAGTCGTTTGCATCTTTGACTAAACGTACCGGGCCCAGATTGATGCCCATATGCACCAATAGCGGTGGCTCCATGCGCGTCCCAGCACCGAGCAAGCTCGCACGCATAATCAATGCCGCTTTCAGCGCGACTTCGACATTGCCTAAAAAACTGATGATTGCGCCAGATCCAGTATCCAAAATGATGCGGTCATCAATTGGCACTTCAAGGATTGCGGTCGATAAAAATGCATTAAAGCCATCCTTCAAAAGGATCTGCTCGGAAACAGATTTCTTTGAATATTCTGCGATATCCAAGAATAACACGCTGCAAACTATCGTTTTTTTGCTACTCTCTTCCATTCGACACTGATCCGATGTGTTTGGATTTCAGGGATGCCCATATGTCTATTGTAACTTCAAAATGCTTGTGTGAATGATTAACCCAACAATGGCGGCTCAAATTTTTGAGTCGGTTTGCTTTGCCATTTTCTGATGCAATTGCGATAATCTAGGGTATTCGGCAGATAGACTCTTAGGTTCAAAATAATGAACGAATTACAGATTAGCCTGCTAGCGTTGGGCGTGGTTGTGGTGTTGGCGGTATATGCTTATAGCGGGTGGCAACAGCGCCAGTATCGGCGCAAATTTGGCGCGGTGTTTCAACAGGCGAATGAAGATGCACTCTATCGCTCCTCTCCCAAAGAACCAAATTCCGCAAACCTTGGCGCAGAGAATGCGTCAGACGAGTTGCAGGCCGAGGGCAACATCAGTCATGTGTTGTCATCCGACCAGAGAATTAGCACTCCGCAAGCCAGCCATAAATCAGACAATCAAAGCGTGTTGATTGACTCATCTACAGACTATGTTGCAGTCATTACCACTAAAAGCTTGGTGGGTTCCGATTCACTGGCCATGCTATGGCAGCAACGCTTCGATTTTGGCAAGAGTATCCATGTGTATGGGCTGAATGTTGAGGGTGGGGAATGGGAAAGAGTTATTCCAGAAAGCCGTTTACCCTATGCTGCTTTCAAGTTGGCATTGCAGTTGGTTGATCGTGCCGGTGCAGTGAGCGAAGCCAGGCTTGCGGATTTTCGAGATTTAGCGCGCATGATCGCGCTTCAGTTACAGGCTGATGTGGTATTGCCTGATGTTGCAGATGCGTTTACCCATGCGCTGGCTTTGGACAAATTCTGTGCTTCGGTAGATCAAATGACGGGTCTGAATATTTTTCCGCGTGACGGGAGGGTATTGTCTGGCAGTGAAGTGGCTCATTGGGCAGGGCAGCATGGTTTGAGTTTGCAGCCGGATGGTTTGTTTCACATGCGCGATCCACAAGGCTATACCTTATTCAGTCTGGGTAATTTTGATAACACACCCTTCCAACATTATTCCATTGAGCAGCATCGAGTAGGTGGACTGACCTTGTTGCTGGATGTGCCTTGTGTGGATCTGCCCACCTTATGCTTCGACCAAATGGTGGAATTGGCTAAGCAACTGGCGCATGACCTAGGGTCTGAGATGAAAGACGATCACCACGTCGCACTAAGCGAGCCGGGCATCGCGCTCATCCGTGAGCAAATCTCGGTCATTGAAGGCAAGATGCTGGAGGGTAAAGTTATCCCCGGCAGCGCTCAGGCGCGCAGATTGTTTTCTTGATGGATGCGGCCAAACGTATTACGCAATTGCGCGCCGAAATCGAGCGGCATAACCATGCTTACTATGATCTGGATGCACCGATTATTCCCGATGCGGAATACGACAAACTGTTCCGCGAACTGCAAACACTGGAAGACCAACACCCCGAATTGCTGACTGCTGATTCGCCTACATTGCGTGTCGGTGGCAAGCCGCTGGATGGCTTTCAGCCAGTGCGTCATGCCGTGCCCATGCTCTCGATCCGTACCGAAACTGACATCAGCGATCAAGGCGCAATGTCTTTCGATGCGCGAGTGCGGCGCGAGTTGGGCGAGCCGGATGCCGTGATTGAATATGCTAGCGAATTAAAATTTGATGGCCTCGCTCTTAATCTGCGTTACGAGCGTGGCCTGCTGGTGCAGGCCGCCACGCGCGGCGACGGCGAAACGGGCGAGGACGTGACGCAGAATGTACGCACGATACGATCAATCCCGTTGCGGCTGAATGGTTGCGATGTGCCTGTGCTGGAAGTGCGTGGCGAAGCTTATATGAGCCGCAAAAATTTCGAGCGGTACAACGAACGTCAGCGCGAACAGGGCTTGGCCACGTTGGTGAATCCGCGTAATGGTGCGGCGGGCACGCTCCGTCAACTTGATCCGGCTTTGGCTGCGCGCCGTCCATTGTCTTTTTTTGCCTAT
>JANONO010000335.1:0-13190 GCA_031420875.1 Gallionellaceae bacterium
GGTAGAATCGCATCTGGCTTTTCCTTGGCAATGATGCGCTCCACCATCTTCCAAGTGATCGGCTCAATGTAAGTGGCATCAGCCATGCCGGGGTCGGTCATGATCGTGGCTGGATTGGAGTTCACCAGAATCACGCGATAGCCTTCCTCGCGCAGCGCCTTGCAGGCTTGCGCGCCGGAATAATCAAATTCACACGCCTGGCCAATGATAATGGGGCCGGCGCCGATGATCAGGATGCTCTTAATGTCACTGCGTCTTGGCATAAACTCTTTTTCACCACCGAGACACAGAGACACAGAGACACAGAGGTTTTCTCTGTGTCTCTGTGTCTCTGTGGTTAGGTTTTTCTTTTCTCCATCATTCCTACAAAGCGATCAAACAAATAATCCACATCCTGCGGCCCCGGACTGGCTTCGGGATGACCCTGAAAACAGAACGCGGGTTTATCGGTCAACTCAAAACCTTGCAAGCTGCCATCAAACAATGACACATGCGTCACTCGCGCATTGGTGGGTAGCGTAGTCGCATCCACAGCAAAGCCGTGGTTCTGGCTGGTAATCATCACGCGCTTGCTTTGCATGTCTTGCACGGGATGGTTAGCACCGCGATGGCCGAATTTCATTTTTAATGTTTTTGCGCCCACCGCCAACCCCATAATCTGGTGACCGAGACAAATGCCGAACAGCGGTATTCCTGTTTGCAAAAATTGCTGGGTCGCGGCAATCGCGTAATCGCATGGCTCTGGATCACCGGGGCCATTGGATAAAAATATGCCGTCCGGCTTCAACGCCAGCGCCTCTTTTGCGCTGGTCTTGGCGGGCAGCACAGTCACTTTGCAGCCGCGCTCAGCCAGCTTGCGTAAGATATTTCGCTTCACGCCAAAATCATAGGCAACCACATGGAGGACACGGGATATGGGATGCGGGATGCGGGGTTGCGCTCCCTCTATCCCGCCTTTGACCTGACTCCCATATCCTGCATCCTGACTCCCGTATCCTGCACCCAGTTTCCACTCGCTCTGTGACCAGCTATAAGGTTGGTCGCAGCTCACCACCTGCGCCAAATCCATGCCGTTCAGCCCGGCAAAACTACGCGCCGCTTGCAAAGCTGCGGCCTCATCTGTACCCGTTGCAATGCAGCCATTCTGCGCGCCTTTGGAACGCAAAATACGCGTCAATTTGCGCGTGTCTATATCGGCAATCGCCACTACTTTATTGGCTTTAAGATAATCCGGCAGCGACTGCGTACTGCGCCAATTGCTCACCGACAACGACAAATCCCGTATCACCAACCCGCTGGCGAACACCTGGCGCGATTCCACGTCTTCGGTGTTGATGCCTACATTGCCGATATGCGGATAGGTGAGCGTGATAATTTGTTTGCAATAAGAAGGGTCAGTCAGAATTTCTTGATAGCCGGTCATGGCGGTATTAAACACCACCTCGCCGACACTGCTGCCGGTAGCACCGATGGCAATACCGCGAAAGACCGTGCCATCGGCTAAAACTAGAATGGCAGAGTTTGTTTGCGACACCGGAGACTCCCAAGACTGTAGATACAAAGAAGCGGGACGAACCGTGCGTTCATCCCGCTTTGAATTGGCGCGAATTATAGCGGATTAGGGAGGGGGTATCAATGCACGGCTCTTAAATTCCCAGCTAACAAGGGGGGTTTTCAGCTAACAAGCGGCTCACTGCGACCGCGCGAGTTATTCCTGGTGGCATCGAATAGTTTTCATTGAGCGGCCAAGAACTCACGGCACAACATTAAATTAGTTTACAATTTGCCCACAATCAATCTTGGCATATTCAGCTAATTTTTCTTACCAGATTGCTGCGCAATTTATTGAGGAAATACATGACACTCATTTTAAAACAACTGTTTTCGCTGATTAATCTACTCAATTCAGATACTGGCACCAACCAAATTGCCGCAGGCTTTGCTTGTGGCTTGATACTTGGCTTTTCACCTGCGCTGTCTTTGCAGACACTCTTGGTAATCATTTTCCTGTTTTTATTCCGCATTCAGATCGGTGCAGCGCTGGTGTCAGCATTCTTCTTTGCATTTATCGCATGGTTATTTGATCCCATCTCACACGTGGTGGGCTCCGCTATTCTGGAGATCGGAGCGCTACAACCTCTGTTCACCACCTTGTACAACATGCCTATCATCCCGCTTACCCGATTTTACAACAGCATCACTATGGGTGCGGGAGTGGTGGCTATCTTGTTGGCACCGCTGGTGTTTCTGGGCAGTAGGCGCTTAATTTTTATTTACCGCGCCACGGTAGTTACACGGTTCAAGAATAGCCATTGGTGGAAAATGTGGGCAGGAACGACGCTGTTCAAATGGTATGCAAATTATGAAAAACTCCGTGGATAACCCCGCCCCAACAAGCAAGCCCACGCCTAAAAAAGTTGGGATGATCCGCTTTGAGGCGATCATTCCATTGGCAATCGTAATTGGGGTCATCGTATTTTATTTTGCATTCTTTTTCGATATGCATTTGCGGCGCGGATTGGAATATGGTGCGACATTAACCAACGGTGCGGAGGTAAATATTGGCCAATTAAATACCAGCGTATGGAATGCGTCAGTAGTAATCAGTGATGTTGAGATGACCAACCCTAGCTTGCCATCCAGCAACCGGATACAAATCGGCACTATTAATTTTCACCTGTTGTGGGATGCCTTGTTGCGCGGCAAAGTGGTAATTAACGAGGCTTCCATTACGGCTGTGCAAATCAACACTCCGCGCAAGCTTCCCGGTCGCGTACTGCCTGTCCAGCAAGGTGGGCTCGGCGAAAGTTATAGCGATAAAGTCTTGGGGAAAATAAAAGAGGAATTCTCGCAAAATGTGGTGGGTGATCTCGCCGCCATTGCGGCAGGTGCCAATCCCGTTGGGCAATTAAACGAGATGGGTGCCGATCTCAAAAGCAACACACTCCTCGCTGGCATTCATAAATCGTTAGATGAAAAAAACCAGCAGTGGCAATCGCGTATGGCAGCTATGCCCAAAGGGGAAGATTTTTCTGACATGCAGCGTCGCTTGGCCAATGTAAAGCTGGACAATTTGCAGGACATCACACAAATTCAAGCCTCGCTAAAAGAATTGGAATCGCTGCGCGATGATTTCGATGTTAAGTCGAAATCAGTGCAGACAAGTGGAGCCGCGCTCACCGCTGATCTGGGCACATTCCGAGCCACCTTCTCCGAATTGGATAAAGTTATTAAAGAAGATGTGCGCGACCTGCAAGCACATATGCGCTTACCCCCTCTTGATGCAGCGGCATTGTCGCGCGCACTATTTGGCATGGATGTGCTAGGTAAAGTACAGCAAGCGCGCAACTATATGGAACAGGCACGTAGCTACATGCCAGTGAAGCGAGATCAAAAATCGACATCTGATGTGCGTGAAAGAAAGGCCGGGCACAATTATGCGTTCGCTAGGCTTAATGGATATCCGCGCTTCTGGTTAAAAAAAGCGCTGATCAGCGCTCGCTCAACCGGCGGAAGCACACTTTCCGGAGAAATTCTTGATGTGACCAGCAGCCCTCATATGATTGGCCGTCCAATGATGGCCACTATTAAGGGAGACCTACCGCAGCAGGGTATTACCGGCATCAAAGCAGAGCTGATGATTGATCACACCACCTCCATGCCCGTCGAACGACTGCTGATGGAAGTTGGCAAATATAGCGTCTCTGACCGCTCTCTGGTTGACAGCCAGAATGTGAAAATAAGAATTTCCAAGGCTGAAAGCGCGGTTAAGTTCATGGCTGAACTGCGCGAGGAAAATGTTGACATGCATCTCACCAACCAATTTACACAAGTAGCTATAGAGGTCAAATCTCAGTCAGATATAGCGCAGAAAATGATCAGTGCGTCAGTGGCAGGACTGAACACAGTCAACCTGAATGCACATGTAACAGGTGTCTGGAGCGAGCTGGATTGGCAGCTTTCCAGCAACCTGGGTGAAGCTTTGGAACGCGGTATGCGGCGCTATCTCCAGGGGGAAATTGATGCGGCCAGAGCGCGCATTGAATCTCAGGTAAATGACAGAATAACCGAGCAACGCCAAAACCTTTATGTACGGCAAGGTGAAATGGAGTCTTCACTAAAATCTGCGTTGACTGAGCGCCAAGTACAAATAGACAAATTACGCTCGGCATTAGACGGTGCGCGCAGCAAATTGGAGGGACGTAAAAATTCTTTATTGGGTGTGCAACAGCAAAAACTCAAGCAAGGATCCGGAAAATTTCTCGATGATTTACGCAAAAAATTCTAGTGGCTAACCGGATCAAAAACCCAGTCCAAAATGAGCCGCAGAACACCCCCACAGAAAAATTTAATACGTATTCACTTCGGCCAGCTGCTTTTTCTAGGTTAATCACTCCGAATTGTGCCTAGATCTGCTAATTCTTCCATCTTGCGATAAAGGCTGGACAAACCAATACCCAGTTGTTGCGCGGCCATTTTGCGATCTCCGCCAGCGTTGCTCAATGCCTTGGCGATAATCTCTGCCTCGACCTGGCGCAACTGGTCGCGTAAATTTCCTTCTCTAGCTACTGACGACTCCGATGGCACTCGTGCAGATGGCTGATGTGAAATATCCGGCGGCAATTCCGCCATCGTAATACGGCTTCCCTCAGCCATAATGTGAGCTCGATGTATAACGTTTTCCAACTGCCTGACGTTACCCGGCCAGCCATAAGCCTGCAAAACATCATTGGTCTCCGCATCAATCACCAGATCCTTGCCCCCAATATTTAACATCAGGTGTCGAATCAGGTCGCCGATGTCACTCCGACGCTCACGTAATGGCGGTATGTGTATATGGAACATACTCAACCGGAAATATAAATCCTCGCGGAATTTTCCCTGCTTCACCATTTCTTCCAGATTGCGGTTGGTGGCGGCGACGATGCGGACATCCACGCTACGCGCCTGCTCCCCTCCAACCGGGCGAATCTTCTTATCTTCGATGACATGCAGCAGCTTGGTCTGCAAATGCAATGGCAGCTCACCAATTTCATCCAAAAAAATAGTGCCGCGATCAGCTTCGGTAAATAGCCCCTTGCGCGCTTTATCTGCGCCAGTAAACGCACCTTTAGTGTGACCAAAAAATTCGCTCTCGAGCAAATTCTCGGGTATCGCGCTGCAATTGACAGGAATAAATGGGAAGCTGGCGCGCAGACTTTTTTCATGTATCAAGCGCGCAACAATGCCTTTGCCAGTGCCGCTTTCGCCAGTAACCAGCACAGTGCTGTTGGTAACCGCCACTTTTCCGACCAAACGATCAACCTGTTGCATCGAGGGTGAATTGAATGTGTATAGTCCCTGCCCTCCGGTAACCAAACTACGGAGCGCCTTGTTCTCCGCCAGCAGACCGGTCATCGCATCTATTTGAGCCAATCTGTGCAACAATTCTTCGCTATGCACGGGCTTGACGATATAGTCCGTAGCCCCTGCGCGCAAAGCTTCCACCGCCGTCTCCATCGAGGCGAACGCGGTTACCATAATAAATTGGGTGTCAATTGCGGTGCCTGATGCCGCATCAGCCGTCTTGAAACTACGCACCAGCTCTATGCCATCACCATCTGGCAAACGCACATCGCACAGCGCCACATCCACATCTCCACGTACCAACTTGGCCGTTGCTTCAGCCGCAGTGGATGCGGTGTCAACCGAGTAACCGGCGCGACTTACCAGCGCCGAGAGTATCTGGCGTAAGGCGGCTTCGTCGTCGATTATTAGCACATGCATATCACTCCCCCTTAAGACTGTGAAAAATTATCCGTAGCGATTGGCAGTCGTACCATCACCGTCGTCCCAATGCCCGGCTCTGATTCAACGCTAATCATACCGCCATCAGATTCAACTAGCGACTTGGAAACGGCCATCCCGATTCCGCTACCCTTGCCCGGCGGTTTGGTAGTAAAAAACTCTTCGAATATTCGCCCCAAAGTGCTCTTATCCATCCCCGTGCCGTTGTCGGCAACTATTATTACAGCGTATCCATCCTGAACATGTGTTGATACATCAATGCGCGCCTTGGAGCCAGACCTTCCCTCAATCGCATCCGCTGCATTGACCAGCAAATTCATCACAATCTGCGTCACATGGTCACCCACAGCGCGCACCGCTGGAAGTTCAGAATCAAGGTTTAACTCCATATTAATCGTGCTAAAACGTCGATCAAAACTGATAAATCTGACGGTATTACGAATCAAATTGTTTAGGTCAAGAAGTTGCTGCTCAGTGGATTGCGGCGTAGAAAATTCGGATATTTGGCGTGTAATATTCATTACCCGTCTGGCCTGTTCGAAAATCACCTGGGACTGGGACTGCGAATCAGTACGGCGATCACCATGTTCGGTACGCTGATCCAACATTGCTTGCGCTGCCCCCACAATAGCTGACAGCGGATTATTTATCTCATGCGCTACCACCGCCGCAATCGAACCCACCGCAGCCATTTTTTCCTTGTGGAATCTCTGTTGCCGGATGCGTTCCATCTGCACTTCGTTTTGACGCAACTCGATCTGCATCTTGTTAATCGCGGCCATGAGCGACCCCAATTCATCATGGCGCGTCACCTTCAGCGGTTGTCCGCGGTATCCTTCGATAATTTCCAGAGCACGATCCTGAACGCGCCTAACATCCACTGCCAGCCTGCTCACAAAAAACATGACTAATCCGCCCAGAAACACAATGCCTACAGCAGCAGTCAGCGACCACACCAACGACAACCGATCAAACGTGGCTCGATATTGTTCCAGCAACATATGTTTGCGGCTGCGTATCAGCTTGGTGACTTGATCCAGGTCAAAAACCAGCTTATGCAAATTGGTGCGGACGTCTGCGATAGTTTCCCTGCCCATAGGTTTGATCGTCTTGGCCAGCCATACTGGCGTTACTTGGGGCTTGGTCACACCGACAAAAAGCCCTGGATTAGCCTCTACCATCTTGCCCAAGCCAGTGCCAGTCAACCCACCCAAATTAATCTGCAGGGCAACCACGCTATCAAAAAGTTCAGGGTTGTTTTTCATCACTTTACTCAAACCCGTTAAGA
This sequence comes from Gallionellaceae bacterium, assembly GCA_031420875.1. Classification (GTDB taxonomy): domain Bacteria; phylum Pseudomonadota; class Gammaproteobacteria; order Burkholderiales; family Gallionellaceae; genus Nitrotoga. The sequence goes on from JANONO010000335.1 coordinate 7,076, forward strand.
CTGCCTCTACTTGCACACTAACACTGCGCGCTGCGGCTTCCAGACCCGCAGGCGTTTTCAAATCAGCAGAATAATAATTGTCATTGACCACAAGAATAGCTCTTGTCACCAGCATATTGAGACCGAACTGCTCGCCCTCCTCGGCATGCACTGCTTCGAGCTTCTGAACGTCAGAATATAGGGTGTTACGCTCCACTCCCAAAATGAATCCAGCGGCAAGGGTATAAATAAAAAACATGAATAACACCCAAACACCCTTGGTACGCAAAGACATACCTTGCAGCGGCTGGGGTCGTGTGCCTGGTGAGGGGGGTTGCGGGTGAATTTCTTCGACAATCTTGTCCTGCGATGAAATCATGTGCTTTTGCCCGCCATTTAAAGCTGATTTATAAAATTCAGTAATTTGCCCTCTTGTGTGGTGGCTTTATCCCAGATTGTCCATTAGGCCGTAGATCGGGTTCTAACCCGACATGCAATTGATTTTGTAATGCACAATTCCTAACGGATAATCTTGGTTTATCCGGAATATTATACGGCGTTACATCTTGGGGTGCGAATTATCGCTTATGCACTCGATGTGCATTTCTTCCACCCCCTTAGCGGAGGTGGAAATAGTGCCTTGGTAGCCCAGCGGGTGACTAGAAAACCACAGTAATAGTTGTAGTGCTTGGGCTATTACTATTATTGGATTCATTGGTCTCTGGCTGCTGATTGGAACCATCCACAATGACTCCAACAAAATAAATTCCAGGCAACACAGATTCCGGCACAGTCAGCAGCATTTCTTGACTGTCACTCGCTCCTGCTGCCAGCTCAGGCACCGTCAGTGATTCATCCATCTCGATATCAGTGCTGGTAATTGTGGCATCTTCAGACAGGTAAAACTTGACCGAGATTTCGTCCGATGATGCAGTTTTTCCCTCATTATTGATCGTACTGCTAATAGTAAAAGTTGATTCTTGAGGGACGATTAAATCGGGTGTGCTTACTTCAGTCACTACCAAATCCACAGCAGATGCGTCTTCACCCTCACCAGCTTGTGCGAAAGAAGATGTTGCTATAGCAAACAACAGAGTGGAAATGAGTGAACGAGTGATGACTGTATGCATGGTGTTTTTCCTTTCCAGTTAGTATTAAATTTCAAAATTTCAGCCTTATTGTCAGACTTGTTTATTAGAACAAATTAAAAACTTTGGGGCAAGCCGTGAGTCAGTAAAAATAACAAGCCCCATATGAACCCAGATTTTCCATTAGGCAGAATTAGGGATGTCCATTTGTGTCAAGCCAGCAACATCGCTGGCAAAAAAATCGCGGGATAGTTCCCGCGATTTCAGATTTCAGCATACTGCAACATTCCAGGGTTAAAATACGACCCAGAAAGTAAATTTATAAATCATGGGGTCGGATCAAAAATAATAGTAATCATGTCACTGGTTGGCGTAGGGCTATTGCTATTGCTGTTGTTAGTTTCAATAGACTCAAGCAATAGATTTGCACTGTCGGCAATCGCACCAATGTAGTACACCCCGGGTAGCACGGAAATCGGCAAAGTCACCACGGTTAACGCCTGACTAGATGCCCCAGCCGCTAAACCTGCCACGGTACGAGTTCCCAGCAACAAAGTATCCGCGCTGGTGATGATGGCGTCTGTTGACAAGTAGAACTTGGTGGTAGTGATTGGGGTTGCCAGCATCGCTGCCGTACCCACGTTCTTCACGGTATTACTAATGGTGAAGTCTAATCCTTCCACCACAGTAGTATCCAGTGAACTTAAGGCACTTACTACCAGATCCACATTGCGTACCACGTTAATTATTCCAAGGGCAGCCTTGCAGTTGTTGCCCTCCAACGACGCTCCCAATAAAGTAGCCTCTATCTGCACATTCGTCGAGTCCGCACAAGCTCCGACGTAATAAACGCCAGGTAATACCGTGCCCGGCACAGTGACTGTGGTGATTGCAGTGCTGCTCTGCCCTGCCATTAGTCGGCTTACTACCCTAGAACCAATCTTAATATCCAACGTGGTAATGATGGGATCTTTAGATAAGTAGAAACTGACCATGAAGCTGGGAACTGTCACAGGGGTCGTACCCACATTTTTCACTGTATTGGGTATGGTAAAGGTTTTCGTCTGACCAACAACTGTTGCGATCTTACTCACCGCAGTCATTTGCAGATCCACATTACGAACCACTTTAATCGTAACAGGCGTTGTTCCCGTAGCCGCCTTGCAGTTGTTGGTTTCATTGGACTCTATCACCAGGTTGGTCATATCTGCACAAGCGCCTACATAGTAAACCCCCAACGCTGCGGCATAGGGCACGGTGACCGTGGTCACTAAAATGCCACTATTTGCCCCGGCCGCCAGTGCAGATATAACTCTAGTAGCTGTCAGCCGAATATCAGTGCTGGTAATAATATTATCCAGCGACAGATAGAACCCGACCGTACTACCGCCCGCCGCAGCCGTACCCTGATCCAATACACTGCTGCTAACGCCAAAACTAGCGCCGACACCGACGCTAGCGACCGTTTTGCTCACCACACTCATCACTAAATCTGCAACACCAGCCACCGCAATGTTTTGCGTCACAGTGAATGCTGGTTCGTAAGTGGCATTGCCTGCTTGGTCAGCGGCTATGGTGCAATTGCCCCCGCTCAAGGCAGTGACAACCGCACTGCTGATTCCGCCGCTTAGAGTGCTCACACCAACAGAACAGACTGTACTTGTGCTAGAACTAAAGCTTATTAGCAAACCAGAACTGGCCGATGCACTGACTATCGTTGTGCCGCCGGGTATTACGGTAGCAGGTAAGAAGCCCTGTGGAGTGATGATATTAAAAGTATCTACAACGATGATAGAAACATTCTGTGCCACTGTTGGGGCAGAGTTGTAGTTAGCATCACCTGCCTGATAGGCGGCTATGGTGCAAAAACCCAGCAAGCTGGCAGCACTGACAATACTGCCGCTCAGGGTGCAGTCTGGTGTGGTGCTGATCAAGGTCACGGGCAATCCAGAACTTGCTGTTGCCGAGCAAATACCAGGACTCGCCAGCGAGATAATAGAAGAGCAGGATAGAGTAATAATCTGATTCACCTTGTTCACAGTCAGGCTGGCTGCAACTGATACATTATTGTAGTTAGCTAGGTCAAACGGAGTGAAGTTGGCCGACAGCAATTGTGATCCAGCACTCAGCACTGTGCCCAAAACCGGCAAGTAGGTAAAGCTGCCGGGAATATTAGCCGTGGCATTCAACTGCGGCACGCTCAATGCAGTCGGGTAGATAATCGCTGCCGGAGCAGGCCATGTGATGATGGGTGTGCCCTTATACACAACTAAATTAAGTGACCCGGTCACACTGCTGTAGTTAGCCGTATCAATCGGAGCAAAGCTCACCATTATCAAGGTCGATCCAGCATTCAGCACTGTGCCCAAGCCAGGGGAATAGACAAAGCTACCGGGCACATTGGCGGAGCAATTCAACTGCGTCGTACTTAATGGCATGGGGTAAACAAACGCCAATGCAACTACGGGGCCAGAGCAGTTGATGATGGGTGTGGCCTTGCCGACACTGATCGAGAGCGCCTTGCTAAACGTCGCGCTAGCCGCATCGGTCACACTCGCGCTAAAACCTGTCAAGCTCGTAGCAGTTGGGCTACCGGAAATAACGCCGTTGGCACTCAAACCCAGACCTGCGGGCAAAGTTGTGCTCGACCAACTATAAGGAGAGAGGCCACCCGTTGCAGCCAGCGTCTGGCTATATGCCGCCCCCACCGTACCCTCCGGCAGAGTGCTGGTGACAATGGTCAGGCTGGATACCGTAGGGCTGGTAAGGCTGCCAGATGCAGGCAAGTTAACCGTGGTCGTGCCGTCGGTAGCCGTGAAGTAGTAAGCGTGTGTGCCCGCAGCCAGTGAGGTCGAGTAAACATACTGCTCACCGTTGATGTAGCTGCTATCGCGCAGTGTGGTGGCGGCAGAAGCATCCGCACTCATGGTGTTGCAAACACCATCAATACAGGCGCGCACTAAAGTCGGCGGAGTGTTGGCTGCATCCGTGTAGATAACCTTGTAGGTGAACAACGTGGAAGAAGTGCCAGATGCCGGACTTACTCCTACAGTGCCATAGCCAATTTCACTGGAATAGCTCAGTGTGGGCACAGCATTCAGCGCGACATCCAGCCTTATTCGTGGAGTCGTCACACCACTCTTGGCATCGGTCAGCGCAACGCCAGTTGCCGTCAGCAAACTCAATGTATCGGTCACGCTACGAGTGGCATTCTGTTGCTTCAACAACGCCCATGCACCCGCCACATGAGGTGCAGCCATAGACGTGCCCGATGCGGTAGCGTAAGCAGACCCCGGATAAGAAGAGGTAATGGATGAGCCAGGCGCGAGTAGCTTGAGAAAGCTGGCGCTGTTGGAATAACTTGCTACAACGTCTGCTTTGCTGGTCGCGCCGACCGAAATAGCGGTAGAAATACAGCCAGGCGCAGAAATTTGGTTAGTCAAACTTTCATTCCCGGAGGCAATGATGGTGGCGATATTGACCGAACGTAAATTGTCTATCACCGTTTTGGTTGCTGAATAGTCTGCATCACAAGTGGCCTGATTGCTATAGCCACCACCACCTATGCTCATATTGACGGCAGCGATGCTGTACGTACTACGCAGCGCAAATACCCGCTCCAAAGCTAGGTTGTAGTCCGACGTATAAGTTGCGATGCAGGGGGTGGATGAACCACAGGTAGCCGTGCTAGTAAAGCGCGAAAAAATTTGCATGGCGATCATGGAAGCGTTTTTGGCAACACCAGAAAAGCTAGCTCCTGCCCCGGCAGCGATGCCCGCCACATGAGTGCCATGAAAACATCCCGCAAGCGCAGGGTCGCAGTTAACACCCGACCCTGCTGCGGTAGATTTTGTTACCCCGCCCGGACAAAGCGAAGTCGCTCCCGCTGGCACGGAGTTAGTCGAATAACACGCCTCAGAAACGACTTTACCCGTCAAAAATGGATGAGCCTTATCCACTCCCGTATCCAGAATAGCGACAGTTTGTCCGGCTCCGGTATAGCCCCTGCTCCAGGCAGCCGTGCCGCCGATTAAGGGAACACTTCCAGCCAATGTCGCGTGAACTATCCTATCCTCTTCGATAGAGGTAATGTCGGTTTGCCCGGCCAGCGCTTCCAGTTCGGTAGCATCCACTTCCAGTGCCATGAAAGGGATAGTGCTATAGGTTTTAATTTTATCCTTGGATGCCTTGAGCGAGGATATTTTCCCTTGCACCGCAAGCTGCTTCGCAGCGATTTCATTGCGCTGTTGCGTCACATCGGCGGCGCTTAATTCACCCTCTGCGGCAAAAGCGGCACGCACCCCGACGATCACCCGGATTTTTCCTTCTTTTCCTACCTTGCTGCGTAAGGATTTAAGGGTTTGAGTGGTATGGGCATCCGTGCTAGCGGCCAATGCTGTGGCAGAGGCATTCCCCAAGATGACACGATTGGCGGCATACACATCCGGCACGGCGAAGATCAAAGCAGAGGCAATTAACCCTACTAAAAAATAAGCTTTAGCAACTAAATTTAGTGTTGGCATTTAAAAAAACTCCTTCAAGCAAATGACATTCAGAATTGGTCTAATCTCATTCCAATCCCCAATAAAACACCGCTTTACAAGCAACAATCATTCCACAAGGGGAAAAAGCTTGCGCGCAACGCACGGCTTAACCTAGCAGCCTGTCAAGCTTCAATTTACAGCCAGAAAAATACCAAAAACAGGAAATCTTCCCAAAATCAGATAGCGCCTTGCTTAATCTTACGCCCCAGCCGCCAGCGCCCTTAACCGACTCTGCTCCAGTTGCGCCGCATCCGGCTCATCCAGCCAGCCTTGCAGATTGTCCAGCACTAGGGCAGTGAGCGCGTGTATCCAGTCCGATCTATCGTTGATACAGGGAATGTAGTGAAACTCGCCACCGCCCGCATGCTTAAAATCTTCTTGCCCTTCTTGTGCGATTTCTTCCAGCGTTTCTAGGCAATCGGCCACGAAGCCGGGACAGACCACATCCACGCGCTTTATTTTTTTCTGACCCAATTGCTTGAGCACGGTGGTGGTGTAGGGTTG
>JANONO010000336.1:0-17109 GCA_031420875.1 Gallionellaceae bacterium
CATCGGGCGGTTGGCGGTGGATGCGCGGCATCAGGGTAAAGGTATCGGTCAGAATTTGTTGGCGTTTGCTTTACGCTTGGCCGTGGAGTTCTCTCAGCGTGTGGGGCTCTATGCCGTGGTGGTGGATGCCAAGCACGACAAAGCCCAAGCGTTTTATGTGAAGCTGGGTTTTATTGCTTGTGTGGACAATCCGCTGTGCCTGTATCTGCCCGTCGTTACTCTGGAGCAGGCTGTCGCTTCATAATCAGTCTTAGCTGACATTCATTTCTAGCTTCACCGCAAAATCCATCGCGCCCTCTTTAAACAGAAATTTTTCTTTTGTATGGGCAGACAACACCCGCTTCACAGCACTGCACAATCATTCAATCGTCAACTTGGCTGGTATTGAACTGGGCAAGTCTCTATAATCACTGTCTAACGCAATCCTGACGCACATTTGGATTCTATGCAGCTATTCACTTTGGGCATTAACCATCAAACCGCGCCGCTTGCCGTGCGCGAGCAGATCGCCTTTAACCCGGAGGCGATGGAGTCGGCCTTGCACAATCTGATTGCACATGGAGCGGCCAAGGAGGCGACCATACTTTCTACCTGCAATCGCACCGAGGTGTATTGCAGTACGCAGGAGCCGGAGCGCATTGTTAATTGGCTGGCTAATTATCACAAGATGGAGTCCAGCCAGATTAAGCCTTACCTCTATACCTTGTCGCACAATGAGGCAGTCAAGCACGCCTTCCGCGTCGCCAGTGGGCTGGATTCTATGGTGCTGGGCGAGCCGCAAATTTTGGGGCAGATGAAGGATGCGGTGCGTTATGCGGAGCAGGCTGGCACACTGGGATTTTTGTTGCACAAATTATTTCAGCGCACTTTTTCAGTAGCCAAGAGTGTACGCACACAAACCGAGATCGGCGCCAATCTCGTTTCTATGGCTGCCGCCGCAGTCAGGCTGGCCGAACGCATTTTCCCCAGCATCGCCGAACAGCGCGTGCTGTTCATCGGCGCGGGTGAAATGATAGAGCTGAACGCAGTTCATTTTGCCGCCCGCTCACCCAAGCACATCACCGTTGCCAACCGTACGCTGGAGCGCGCTCAGGTGTTAGCGCGGCGCATCAACGGTCATGCCATCACCCTCAACGAATTGCCCGATCAATTGGCGCAGCACGACATCATCGTGACTTGCACCGCCAGCCCGCTGCCAATATTGGGCAAGGGCATGGTGGAACGTGCGCTCAAGTTGCGCAAACATCGTCCGCTATTTATTGTTGACCTAGCCGTGCCACGCGACGTTGAAGCGGAAGTGGCCGAATTGAATGATGTGTTTCTATACACCGTGGACGATTTGGCCGAGGTCGTGAAAGATGGTCAGGATGCGCGGCAAGGCGCAGTCAAAGAGGCGGAAGTGATTATTGACTCCGGTGTGCTGGAGTTTCTGCATTGGATGGAATCGCGCGAAGTGGTGCCGACCATACGCGCTCTGCGCGATCACGCCGAGCGCCAGCGCCGCCACGAAATGGAAAAGGCTTTGGGTCTGCTGACCAAAGGTGAAGACCCAGCAAAGGTGCTGGAGATGTTGAGCCATGGTTTAACCAACAAATTTCTACACGCACCCACCCACGCGCTGAACCAGGTGCAAGCCGCCGAGCGCGAAGCTTTTCTTGATCTGGTGCATCGCATTTATCATCTGCAACCCCCCGAATGAAATTTCCTGAATGAAACCCAGCATTGCCGCCAAACTCGCTAATCTGAGCGATCGTTTGGATGAAGTCACGCGCCTGTTGAGCAGCGAAGATGCTACGCGCGACATGGACAACTATCTCAAACTTAATCGCGAACGCGCCGAGATAGAGCCGGTGGTGGCGTTGTATCACGCCCATCAGTCGTGCGCGGCTGACTTGGCGACCGCGCTGGAAATGACGGACGACCCGGAAATGAAAGAGTTTGCCGATGGCGAAATCAAGCATGGCCGCGAACGCCTAGAACAGATCGAAGTGGACTTGCAGAAGCAGTTACTGCCCAAGGATCCCAATGATGATCGCAACGTCTTCCTCGAAGTTCGCGCTGGTACGGGCGGCGATGAAGCAGCATTATTTGCGGGTGATCTGTTTCGCATGTACTCGCGTTTTTCCGAGCGTCGGCGCTGGCAAGTCGAGGTCATCTCTGAAAGCTTAGGTGAAAAAGGCGGCTATAAGGAAGTCATTGCGCGCATCGTCGGGCAAGGTGCGTATTCAGTATTGAAATTTGAATCCGGCGCGCATCGTGTGCAGCGTGTGCCCTCCACCGAAACGCAGGGGCGCATCCACACCTCGGCCTGCACCGTGGCGATATTGCCTGAGGCAGATGAAGTCAGCGATGTGGTGCTAAACCCAGCCGATCTACGCATAGATACTTTTCGCGCTTCCGGTGCAGGCGGTCAGCACATTAACAAAACCGATTCTGCTGTGCGCGTTACACATCTTCCCACGGGCACGGTAGTGGAATGCCAGGATGGCCGCTCACAACACAAGAACAAAGCGCAAGCGCTGTCGGTTCTTGCGGCGCGCATCAAGGATAAAGAAGAGCGTACTGCCCACGCCAAACAAGCCGCCGAGCGCAAGTCGTTGGTCGGCAGCGGTGACCGTTCCGAGCGTATTCGGACCTACAATTTTCCACAGGGTCGAGTCACCGATCATCGTATCAATCTCACGCTATACAAAATGGATCACATCATGGATGGCGACATCAGCGAATTGACGGGCGCGTTGATGGCGGAATATCAAGCGGAGCAATTGGCAGCATTAGCGGAAGAGGGAAGCCGCTAAATTTGCTGCGCGACATCCAGAATATCCTGCTGCAAGATAGCGCACGTCTGATAGCAGTGTTGTCACTAGACCCGGCCAGCGCACGCATCGAAGTGCAGTGCCTGTTGCAACAAGTGTTAAACGTCACCCGCGCTTATTTGCCCACCCATCCAGAACGTCGTTTGAATAAACCAGAACAAACCCGCTACGATGAATTGTTGCAGCGGCGCTTGCAGGGCGAGCCTATCGCCTACCTGTTGGGCGAGCGCGAATTTTTTGGTTTGATGTTCAAGGTCACGCCTGCCACATTGATCCCGCGCCCGGAAACTGAATTGCTGGTTGAGTTGGCCTTGCAGCGCATTTCAAAGCATCAACCCTGCCGCGTACTAGATCTCGGCACAGGCAGCGGTGCAATCGCGTTGGCCATCGCGCACGAATGTTCCAATGTTAAGGTGGTGGCCTGCGACATTTCCGCTGAGGCACTCGAAGTCGCGCGAGAAAATGCACAAAGACTTAACATCACCCATGTATCTTTTGTATTGAGTGATTGGTTTGCAGCGCTCACCGGAAAACGCTTCGACATCATCGTAGCCAACCCGCCCTATGTTGCCGCAGATGACCCGCATCTAGCGCAAGGTGATGTGCGTTTTGAACCTGTATCCGCGCTGGCCTCCGGCGGCGATGGCTTGCACGACATCCGTCACATCATCAGCCACGCAGGCAAATATTTGGAGCCGAATGGCTGGTTGTTGTTGGAACACGGCTATGACCAAGCCGCACAGGTGCGAGAGTTGCTGCAACAGGCTGGATACGGCGAGGTTTTTTCAGCACTGGATTTGGCCAGGATAGAACGTGTAAGCGGCGGACGTATGACTTGACCGAGCAAGCCGCTCCCCATTAAAATATCCGACTTATTTACTCAACATAACAGAGGCAACAAAATGGATACTCAAGAACTCATCAAGCAGCAAGTTACTAGTCACCCAGTCGTGCTGTATATGAAAGGCACACCGCAATTTCCGCAATGCGGATTTTCTGCCAATGTAGTTAAGACACTCAAAGCATGCGGCGTGGAGAATTTTTTCACTGTTGACGTGTTGGTCAACCCAGAGATTCGTCAGGGCATTAAAGATTACGCTAACTGGCCGACCATTCCTCAGCTTTACATCAAGGGCGAATTTGTCGGCGGCTCTGATATCGTGAGCGAGATGTACCAGAGTGGTGAGCTGAAAGATTTACTTACGGCCTGATTTCATTTCTAAATTGAAAGTGCAATGACGTAGATACTCTGTTTGAAGGCAAGCATTTTTTCTGTGTTTTTTGCACGGTGGTTTCGGCCTCAATGCCGTACCGTCGACCGAAACGGGTCTGCAACAATTATTTAAATAAGGGTAGCGTCCCCTTATTTGCCTTAAGGGTAGCGTCCCCTTATTTGCCTTATTTGTTATTTCCGCACACCCAATCAAAAAAGCAAAAAAGGGGACGCTACCAATGCTGTTCACTTAGGCAAATTTCCGTTCGCCCTGAGCTTGTCGAAGGGCTCCAGTTGCGAAGCTAGTGGTTCGACAAGCTCACCACGAACGGTTAAGTGAACAGCATTGGGGACGCTACCCCTTATAAAGGGATAAAGAAGGATAAAGGGCACCTCTAAAAATCCAAACTCCGTCGCGATGCTGCGTTGCTCAATAAATTTTAACGCTTACATATCAAACATATGTGGCGCGCTAAAATTTATTTCGCGCCTTGCCTAGCTTAGGATTTTGAATTTTTAGAGGCGCCCTAAAGTAGAAGGATAAAGGGGACGCTACCCTTTATTTTCGCCTGTCATTACGATAGATCCTGTTCATGCCTCGTCTTGCCCAAACCGTTTTCGCCCAAGTGCCCCATCACATCACCCAGCGGGGTGAATCGCCGAAAAAACAAAGGGGACGTTACTCTCAATTTTGAATTTTTAGAGATGCCCTGCACTGGTTTTATATCGGGGGCTTTTATCGGGGAATAAAAAATTCCAGTTGCGGTGACTCGGCATGGTATGTCGGAGGATTATATGAGTAACGGGCTGGAATGTGCCAAGGGATGGAAACTTTTGCTGATTATTTTCTGAAAGCAGTACGTCAGGGCAGAGGTGCGTTATCAGTCGTAGTCAACTTCCATCTCGCTGCCGGCGTATGAATTTTGCATCTCTGTGATGACCGTTTTGATTCTGGTTTTTGACAGGATTTTTTTTACGATAGTCTGTCTGAATTCATCCATGCATACACGCAGGAGGGGGTGATATGTAGACGGGATTTTTTTCAACAATACGTTCCATTCCGCATCGATATCAGGCGGTGTATCCCGGACGCTCTTGATCAGGCGCTCGATCTCTTTTTGTCCGGCCCGCGCGACGATGCGCCCGTCATTGGCAATTGCGAATATCACTGCGATGGATATCACCGCATGGGCGTCCATATCGGGATCTTTGACCGGCCCGGCGTAATGCTTTTGGCGCAGCCATGTTGCGCATGACACGATTCTCTGGGTGTTCTGCCGTTCCAGTAATTCGCGTTTATAAACCTCGTCGCCCGCCCATGACGCGATGGGGTCTGCTCGGCAGATATCCACGAACAGCACTTTGATATCGCGCTGCTGCACAAACGGATCGTTGTCGAATTCTGAAACGAACACTGTGAATGGTAGGGCGGACAATTTCTTGATATGCCGGAAGCCCATTTGAAAAACATGTTCCGCACCGTGGTGCAGCAAGAAGGACAACTGCGCATCGCTGTCCTGCGGAATATTCGCCTGGCTGATACCCAGCGAGATACATCCAACCGTCAGATGAAAGGCATCGAGCAGACCGTCCGCCGTCCGTTCATTGGTGAATTTTTTGGCGACAAGCAGGGTGATGCCTCTGAGCTCATCAAGCAGAGTCTGCGCCGCCACTTGATTATCCGCACGTCGGGCCAGCGCTTCGAGCGCTGACACCAAATGCGGCGGGCGGGTGTTGATATGGGCGAGTTTCATGGCAGATTTATCGGGAACATGCTGCTATTGATCTTGCTGCAATTCAAATGTGAATCCACTTTCCCGATTTCGCGGGAATGACGGCTACTGTGAGTGCATGTGTCATGAATTACAAAAAGATCAATAAATTGCATAAAACTGAATAGTGGCGGTTGCGCATCACGAAAAAATATCCTCACCCAGACTCGGACGGGCACCTTTTTTCGGTGTGCTCGCTGCCTTGCCTGGTACTTGCTTGCGCAGGCGCAACAGCAAGTCGTGGGTGGCTCTGGCTATGGCAAAGTCCGGGTCATTTTCGTCGTCATCCCCCTCTTCTGAGCGTGCCCGTATTTGGTTCTCGCCAGGTTGCCAGTCTGGGAATATCTCGAACAACACCCGATCCCACGCATCCGAATCGTTACGCGCGATCTCCAGCGCGAGCGGAATCACGTCGTGATCCGAAGTCGTCTGGCCACTGCTATGCGCGCCACGAACATGGATGTCATTGGCGAGCTCGATGATCTCATTGGTGGCGGTCGAGAACAGTATGGCAAATGCTGTCGTTCCCCAGTCGGTCGATAGCGCCTCATGGATCAGTTTGATGCGCCGCTCCATATCGCTGGTGGAGAAAACAATGCCGTGGATATGCGCGAACAGAGATTCGGCCAACACCTCGGGCTCATCCTCGATCCTGTCCTCGCTCCAGGTGGCGGCAAAAAAGGCCAGGCTTTCGGCCCAAGCCTTGGGTGAAATCAGCATCGTGGCTAAGGACGGCTTGCCGCCATCAAAAGCAGACAAATGCATCGCGGCCACCTGCGGCTCCAACGTGTCCAGCACCGCGACCACGGCCAGATCGCCGAATTGCTCCGCTGTGTCATTGATCGCCTCTTCCGCATGGTCGGTAGCGCCGGACAACACCAGCTCGGTCACCTGCCGGCTGATTGCCGGAAAATTGGAGGTGTCAGCCATTCCCGTCCTCGCGCGCATCAAATAGATCCACGAAGTCTTGTCCGGGTGCGACTTGATCCTCGTCCTCAATCTCATTGCCGCCTTCTTCTTCCTGCAGTGCTTCGAGCGAATTGTCTTCAGCAGCCCAGCGCTTGGTGTTTTTGAACAAGAATGCCGTAATGATTGCTTTGCGCGCCAGTTCCGGATTGTTGGCAGAAACGGTAGCCAAAGCCTTGGACGCCTCGGCATCTGCACATGACACCATGGTGATTACTTTTGCAGCATCGCCGCTTTCATATTGTTTGCACTGTGCCAGTAGCCCGGCGGGATCATCAAAGCGCAAATGATCGGCCAGCGCAAAGCTCAGCATATTTACATCGTCAATGTCCGTTCCCTTAGCGTATTCACCGATTAGCGACTGGATGAGATTGGCATAGTTCTTATGGTTGGGCGGCTCGCCCAGTGTGTCCTCGATCTGGGAGCCCAGCTCGCGCGATTGATAAGCAAATTCTTGATGTATATTTTTATTCATGGGGTAGTGTAAGTGAAATGTTTAATGACTATCGTGCGGCATAACAACACCGCAGCGATCAAACAGCGAATGCCATAAAGAACGTGTCTCGCTTTCGGAATCGATGATGATGCGATTGTTTAGGCTATGGTTATATTCAGCCCGTTTTTTTGGATCCGAAAGTAACTCATATGCCGTCTTGATCGCATTGAATCTGATCTCAGAATTCGAATGCGTACTCCTGTCCGGATGGTGGCGCATCGCAAGCGAGCGATAGGCTTTCTTGATTTCATCGGCTGTCGCGGTCGGTGCAACGCCTAGGATGTTGTATAGATTTTCCAACGGATGCCTCCTGTGAGGCGGGATTTTACACACTAGCCGGAACGGAGTACGGAAATTTTGGCTAGCTTCCACGGTCTGGAAGCCGAAGTTAGATAGCGGATGCAATGCCAGCCTATTTACTGAAAGAACCCAGCCTATTTACTGAAAGAACAAAGAATACAAAAACACAAAGGCATTAAAAACAAAGAAAAACAAAGGGGACGCTACCCTTTATTTTCGCCTGCCATTATGACAGATTCTGTTCATGCCTCGTCTTGCCCGAACTTTTTTGCGCCCAAGTGCCCCATCACATCACCCAGCGGGGGAATTGCCGAAAAAACAAAGGGGACTTTACCCTCGATTTTGAATTTTTAGAGATGACCTGCAATAAAACCATCAAACCTGCTACGCCCACAAATCATGTGCATCCGAATGAGTGACGCGCACGCTTGCAAATTCGCCAACCTTCAGCTCATGTCCATTTTTGATGTAAACTAGTCCGTCGATGTCTGGTGCGTCACTGGCGCTGCGCCCAATCGCACCGCCCCCAGCTACACCGCCTTCGTTGACAGTATCCACTAATACCCTCATGGTTCTGCCGATTTTATTGGCTAGACGTGCCGCACTGATTTTTTCTTGCTGCTTCATCAATCGTTCTAGGCGTTGTTGTTGTACCTCAGGTGCGATGTGATCCGGTAGGTTATTGGCTACTGCGCCTTCTACTGGCGAGTACATAAACGCCCCGACGCGATCCAGTTGCGCCTCTTCGAGAAAATTCAGCAACTCCTCAAACTCCGCTTCTGTTTCGCCGGGAAAGCCGACGATAAACGTGCTGCGTAAGGTAATGTCTGGACAAATATTGCGCCATTGCTGAATACGCTTGAGCACATTTTCGCTGCTGGCCGGGCGCTTCATGAGTTTCAAAATACGTGCGTTGGCATGTTGAAATGGAATGTCGAGATAAGGCAGAATTTTGCCATCGGCCATCAGCGGGATTACCTCATCCACATGCGGGTAGGGGTAAACATAATGCAGACGCACCCATATTTTTTCCGATGATAGACCAAGCTCACCCATAGCCTGCACCAGTTCGGTCATACGAGTCTTGAGTGGTTTGCCGCCCCAGAATCCGGTGCGGTATTTTACGTCCACACCGTAGGCACTGGTGTCTTGTGAGATGACTAGTAATTCTTTTACACCTGCATTGACCAGATTCTGCGCTTCCTGCATCACATCACCGACTGGCCTGCTGACCAGATCGCCGCGCATCGAGGGGATAATGCAAAAGGTGCAGCGATGATTGCAGCCTTCAGATATTTTGACGTAGGCGTAATGCTTAGGCGTAAGCCGTATGCCTTGCGGCGGCACAAGGTCAGAATAAGGATCGTGCGGTTTAGGCAAATGCGCGTGAACTGCGCGCATCACTTCATCGGTCGCATGAGGGCCGGTCACGGCCAGCACTTTGGGATGAGTTTTTTTTACGATGTCACCCTTGGCGCCGAGGCAACCGGTGACGATCACCTTGCCATTTTCGGCCAGCGCTTCGCCGATTGCATCCAGCGATTCTTCGACTGCGCTATCAATAAATCCGCAGGTGTTGACCACCACCAGATCAGAATCGGCATAGCTGGGCGAGATCAGATAACCTTCGGCGCGCAAGCGGGTGAGAATGTGCTCGGAATCCACCGTTGCCTTGGGGCAACCCAGTGAAACAAAACCGACTCGCGGTAAAGCATTTTGTTTGTTCATTGTTACCCTATCGTCAACATATTAATCAAGGCGATTGTTCCCACGCCCAGCACTATCAATCCTACTTGTTGTATCGTGTCTTTTAATTGCGCGCGTTTGTGCAGGCCGGGTATCAGGTCGGCCACGGCCACATAAATCATACTGGCCGCAGCCAGAGCCAGCAGTGTAGGTATCCACGACTGCATGGATTGCAGCAGAAAATAGCCCAGAACTCCGCCCGCCACCGAAGCAAAACTTGAAATAATATTCAACTGAAACGCCTTCATTTTGCTATATCCAGAGTGCAGCAGAATGGCGAAGTCGCCTACTTCCTGGGGGATTTCGTGGGCAATAATGGCCAGCGCGGTGACGATGCCGAGATTTACATCGGTGAGAAAAGCGGCCGCGATGATGATGCCATCCACAAAATTGTGAAAGGTATCGCCCAGCATAATCATCATGCCGCTGCGCCCGTGGTCATGCTTACCTTGCTCAGCATCCAGCAACTCGTGCGCTTCGCAGTGTTCGTGATGACAGTGACGCCACAACACCAATTTTTCCAATACAAAAAAAAGCAGTATGCCGAACAACAGCGTCGCACTGAGTGTAGCTACATTGGGGGTGAGCTCAATGGCCTCAGGCAAAATATCGAGAAATACCGCGCCGAGCAGAGCGCCAATGGCGTAGCTCACCATAGCGCTGACGTAATGCTGCATACGCTTGTTGAGCGCAAAGAGCGCCGCGCACAATACGCTTAGCAAGCCGCCAACAAGGCTGGCAGCAACAATCCAGGCCAAAACACTCATGCAGTAGAATTCAAGAAAAGGGCAGGGCGCGGATTATACCAACAAAGTCGGGGGCAATTTCGGCGTACTCGGTTTCAATAGATAGCAATATAGGAATTAGGTTTTATGTCTTATACTCGCGACTCATTTATTACCTAAGCAACCATCATGCGAAATATAGCTTCTCCATTGATCCGCAGCGAACTAACTCGTACTGCCGCACGCGGCTTCACCTTGATTGAGATCATGGTGGTCGTGGTCATCATGGGGATTTTGGCCGCGTTGATTGTACCCAAGCTCATGGGGCGTACCGACGATGCGCGCATCACGGCCGCCAAACAAGACATTGCCACCTTGATGCAGGCGTTAAAGTTATACAAGCTCGATAATCAACGCTATCCCACTACCGAGCAGAGTTTGCAAGCGCTGATGACTAAGCCGACGACAGGCCCTGCTGCAGATGGCTGGAAGGTGGGCGGTTATATTGACAAGCTGCCGAAGGATCCGTGGGGCTATACCTACCAATATCTGTCGCCCGGCATTCGCGGTGAGTTGGATGTGTTTTCATTAGGCGCGGATGGTCAGCCAGGAGGGGTTGATGATGATGCTGATATTGGCTCGTGGGAAATTTAGGGTAAACGGGAATTCAAACGTTTAGGCCGTGCTGTTTTTCCTCAATAGCTTTTCAATTTTAAAAATGCTAGCAACTTGTAGAGAAATGACGCCAGACTATACCTTCCGCAACTCATAAGTTCTGTGGCATCACACGCGAATAAAATGCTCGCGGTAATGTTTCATTTCGCTAATGGATTCGTAGATGTCGGCCAGCGCTTCATGCTTGCCGTGCTTTTTCAAGGCTTGCGCCACTTCCGGCTTCCAGCGTTTGGCTAACTCTTTGAGTGTGCTTACGTCAAGGTTGCGGTAATGGAAGTAGGCTTCTAATCGAGGCATCCATCGCGCCAAAAAACGCCTGTCTTGGCAGATGGAGTTGCCACACATGGGCGAAATTTTTTCCGGCACATGTTCCTTGAGAAATGCCAGCATTTGTATTTCCACGCTGGCATCGTCCAGGACGGATTCCTTTACTTTGGCTATTAGCCCGGATTTGGCGTGGGTGGATTTGTTCCATGAGTCCATGCCATCCAGCACCATGTCTGACTGATGCACGACCAGTACCGGCGCTTCGGCTATGGTGTTCAAGTCGTTGTCGGTAATCACCAGTGCGACCTCGATGATGCGGTCTGTTTCCGGTGTTAAGCCGGTCATTTCCATGTCTATCCAGATCAGGTAGTTTTGATTTTGTGCCATAATTCTGTCGTATAAAATCTGTTGGGCGCGTATTGTGTCACAACGCCCGTAAACCACGCTATCGCAAATTTATGACCCCTTTATATTTTTCGGCAATATTCCTCGGTGTGCTTTTTTTTACGACACTGGCCAAACAGTGGTTGGCGCGGCGGCATCTGGCTCACATTGCAGCGCACCGTGCCGAGGTGCCGCCAGCATTCCATGAGCAGATAGACTTGGCCGCTCACCAAAAGGCAGCAGACTACACCAGCGCCAAGACCCGCTTGGGCATGTGGAACACGCGCTTTGAAATAATGTTGCTACTCATATTCACTCTGGGCGGGGGGATACAATGGCTCAGCAATTTCTGGCAAGCCACATTCACCAGCTACCTCGCGCAAGGCATGATGGTCATCGTTTCCGTGCTGCTGATTAGCACATTGTTGGAAATGCCATTCGGCTGGTATCGCACTTTTGTGGTCGAGGCGCGTTTTGGATTTAACAAGATGACGCTGGCGCTTTATTTGGCGGATACTGCAAAAGGCTTGGTGCTCGGTGCTGCACTGGGTCTGCCTTTGTTGTTTGGCGTGTTGTGGCTGATGGAGCGTATGGGCGGTAACTGGTGGCTGTATGTGTGGGGGGTGTGGGTGACGTTCAATCTGCTGCTGCTGTTTATTTATCCGTCCTTTATCGCACCGCTGTTCAATAAATTTTTGCCACTACAAGATGAAACCCTCAAAGCGCGTATTGAAATACTGCTAAAAAAATGTGGTTTTACCGCACAAGGTTTATTTGTCATGGATGGCTCGCGCCGCAGCGCGCACGGCAACGCCTACTTTACGGGTTTCGGCAAAACCAAGCGCATCGTATTTTTTGACACGCTGCTTTCCCGATTGTCCCCCAGCGAAATAGAAGCGGTGCTGGCGCATGAGTTGGGGCACTTCAAACGCCACCACGTACTCAAGCGCATAGTCACGACATTTGTCATCAGCTTGGGCATGCTGTGGTTGCTGGCGCAATTGATGCAATCCGCTTGGTTTTATCAAGGTTTGGGCGTGACCATGCCCAGCACTACGTTGGCGACTGCGCTGGCGCTGCTGCTGTTCTTCATGGTGATGCCGGTATTCAGCTTTTTGTTGCATCCGCTGTCGAGTTATTATTCACGCAAGCATGAATTCGAGGCGGATGAATACGCTGCTCAGCAAACGGGCGCACACGATCTGGTCAGCGCACTGGTAAAAATGTATCAGGATAACGCGGCAACCTTAACCCCCGATCCGCTATATTCCACGTTTTACGATTCGCACCCGCCCGCGCTGTTGCGTATCGCCCGCTTGCAAACTTTGTAAGGAGATTGACCATGATGAAATTTTTTACGCTATTTTTATTATTGTGCGGCGCAGTGCAAGCCGCGCCCTTTCCAGAGGGCGATGCCAAAACGGGGAAAAAAATATTTGACCAGTATCAATGCAACCGTTGCCACATGGCAAAAATGGGTGGTGACGGCAGTGAAATTTTTACGCGCCCGAATCGCATCGTGCATAACCTAGAGAGCATAGCTCCACGGATCAAAATATGCGCGGGCACGGTCGGGGCAAATATTTCGCCGCAAGAAGAGCAGCACTTGGCTGCTTACTTGAACCAGCAGTACTACAAATTTAAGTGAGCGCCATGACCACTCACTGTGATTTGGCTGCCGGGAAATGCAAACCTTGTGAAGGCGGTATGCCGCCGCTATCGCAGGATGAAATCAACACGCTGATTAAACAGCTCGATGGCTGGATGCTATACGACCATCTCATTGGCAAAACATTTGAGTTTAAAAATTATTATCAGACTATGGCCTTCGTGAATGCAGTAGCTTGGCTATCCCATCGTGAAGATCATCACCCGGAGATGACAGTGGGCTATAACAAATGTCACATGGAATACACCACACATGCCATTAATGGCTTGTCGGATAATGATTTTATTTGCGCCGCCAAGGTGGATGCCTTGCTTAAAATTTGAGTACACTTGAGCAGGGGCAGGTGGTCGCTGCGTACAGCCGCCAGTATCTAGTTGAACTGCTTGATGGAGAATTGCTGCCCTGTTTAACGCACGGAAAAAAAAGCGAGGTTGCGTGCGGCGATGTTGTGGAAATCCAGCGCACCGGTGACGCGCAAGGTGTCATCAAAAAAATTTCAGCGCGGAAATCTTTGCTATACCGCTCCGATGCCTTTCGCCAAAAACTCATTGCCGCCAATGTCACTCAAATTATCTTTGTGGTGGCTGCCGAACCTGCATTTAGCGATGAAGTTTTAACGCGCTGTCTGATTGCAGCGCACAACCAACAACTGGACACCCTCATTGTTTTAAATAAATGCGATTTGCTTGAACAAGCAAAAATTGCGCGCGCTCAACTGCTAACTTACAACGCTATCGGCTACCGGGTGTTGGAGTTGTCTGCTAAAAATGACATCGCTCCGTTGCGCCCGTTTTTGCAAGGACACAGCAGTGTCATGGTGGGGCAATCCGGCATGGGTAAATCCACTTTCATTAATGCTCTGCTGCCGGATGCACACGTCAGCACCCGCGAAATTTCCAAGGCGCTTAATTCTGGAAAACATACCACCACCCATGCTCGTCTTTATCATTTGAACGAAAGCAGCCATCTGATTGATTGCCCTGGGGTGCAGGTGTTCGGCTTGCACCACCTGGGTTTTGGCGAGATAGAAGAAGGTTTTGTGGAGTTTTCGCCGTATCGCGGCCACTGTCGATACAACAATTGTCGCCATACTCACGAACCCAATTGCGCGCTGAAGCAAGCAGTAGAGTCGGGAGCGATTAACGCTCGCAGAATGCAGTTGTTTCAGGAAATCAGTCAGCAAACAAGTCGAGCAAACCATCCAGGCCGATAAAATTAAATGCGTAGCTGGCTTGGGCGCGCACAATAGGCTTGGCGTGATAAGCAATGCTGACACTGGCTTGTGCCATCATTTTTAGGTCGTTCGCACCATCACCTAGAGCGATGACTTGTTCTGCTTGCAGCCCTAGTTGGTCACGAACGCGCACCAAGTGATCCGCTTTACCTTGCGCGTCCAAAATGTCCCCTAGCACCTTCCCAGTCAATTTCCCATTGGTGATTTCCAGCGTATTGGCGTAGGCGTAGTCAAGGCCAAGACGAGCTTGCAGGCGTTCGGTAAAAAACACAAAACCGCCCGATACCAGCAGCGTCTTGATGCCGCATGCTTTTAGTCTTTGCAGCAGAGTTTCAGCGCCGGGATTGAGTTGCAGGCGCTCGTCATAGACACGCTGCAAGGAATTTTCATCCAGCCCTTGCAGCAATGCCACGCGGCGACGC
Organism: Gallionellaceae bacterium; assembly: GCA_031420875.1. Lineage (GTDB taxonomy): Bacteria > Pseudomonadota > Gammaproteobacteria > Burkholderiales > Gallionellaceae > Nitrotoga. Next base: position 14,686 of record JANONO010000336.1, read on the forward strand.
AGGCTCTCGGCAAATTCCATTTCACCACGCATGGCCGCTGCGGTGATGGCGGCCACCTGCGGTTTAAGGTTCATCATGTCGGCGATCTCGTCTATACATTCGATGGTAATCAAGGTGGAATCCATGTCCATCACGACTAGGCCGAAATCACTCAAGCGTCGCTGCGGATTTACAAAGGCGTAATCTAGCTGGTTCTCCCAGCAATAGGCGGCAACCGCATCGTGCGGCTGTGCGTCGCGCAAGCGCCATGCGCGTGTCGAAATTTGCTCGGTGTGCGTAGCCGTGGTCAGCCCGACGAGTCGGCTCAAATGCGCCGTGGCAATTTCGCGTGGAGATTGAATAATGAGGTTCATAGATTGTGTTCCCCTAGGTAGGCGCGCTGCACCGCATTGCTGCCTAATAATTCACTGGCCGCGCCGGTCAAGGTAATCATACCGCTTTCCAGTACATAGCCTCGATGCGCCACTTGCAGCGCGAGTCTGGCGTTTTGTTCGACCAGTAAAACGGTGACGCCCTGTGCGGAAATATCGCGGATGGTGTCGAATATTTTTGCCACCATCAGCGGTGCCAGCCCCATGCTAGGTTCGTCCAGCATTAATAGTTTTGGGCGGCTCATTAGCGCGCGCGCCATAGCCACCATTTGTTGTTCGCCGCCGGACAAGGTACCAGCCAGTTGTTGTTTGCGCTCGGCCAAGCGTGGAAATAATTCAAACATGCGTTCGAGATCGGCGGCGATTTCATGTTGATCGCTGCGGCTGTATGCGCCCATTTGTAAATTTTCCTGCACGGTAAGTCGGGCGAAGATGCCGCGCCCTTCTGGCACCAGCGCCATGCCTTTGTACACGCGCTGATGTGCAGCGCAGTGTTTCAGCGACTCTCCAGCGTATTGGATGTTTCCTGCGCTGGGATGCAGCAACCCGGCTAAGGTTTTGAGCAGCGTGGTTTTTCCTGCGCCGTTGCTGCCGATCAGCGCGACCAGTTCACCTTGATTGATGTGCAGGTCTATGCCTTTCAGGGCTTGGATGCCGCCGTAGGAGACTTTGAGGTTTTCTGCGGTGAGTAGGGGGGGTGCGTTGGTTTTAGTTGCGGCCTGTTTTTCCATCAAGACCCTCTCCCCAACCCCTCTCCCGCGATCGGGAGAGGGGCTTCTGCTCCGAGATAAGCTTCAATCACAGCCGGATTATTGCGTACTTCCTGTGGCACACCTTCGACGATTTTCTTGCCGTAATCCAGCACGGTGACACGGTCGCACAAATCCATGATTAATTTCACGTCATGCTCGATCAGCAGCACGGTGATGCCGTCGGCGCGTAGGGTTTGCAGCAGTGTTTTCAGGCTTGCGGTTTCGGTGGCGTTCATGCCAGCAGCAGGCTCGTCCAGTGCCAGCAGCTTGGGCTCGGTGGCCAGCGCGCGTGCAATTTCCAGGCGGCGCTGTTCGCCATAAGATAAATTTTTCGCCAGAGTGTGCGGCAGACACTGGATGCCGACATAGCGCAGTAGCTCGTGCGCCCGTTTAGCAATAGCGCGTTCTTCTTTGCGCGTTGCGCTGTTGCGTAGCAGCGCGCCGAACACGCCCGCACGAGTGCGTAGATGACGACCGACCATGACGTTTTCCAGCGCGCTCATATTGGCGAACAAACGTATGTTTTGAAAAGTGCGCGCAATGCCAGCGCGTGCCAGCAGGTGCGGTTTGCAGCGCGAGTAGGTGACACCATCGAAAGTGAAATTGCCGTGGTCAAATTGATACAAGCCGGTGATGATGTTGAATAGCGTGGTTTTGCCCGCGCCATTGGGGCCGATTAGTCCGTAGATTTCATTGTGCTGGATGTGCAGCGATACATCGGACAGTGCGGCCAGGCCGCCGAAGTTTTTGCTGATGCCAGCAACTTCGAGCAGGGTTTTACCCAGAAAAATTTTACTTGGCTGCGTCATACACCGTATCCTGTTCCTGCTGCGCTACACTTTCCTCTGCTTCCAGTTCTTGGCGGCGCTGGGTGGATGGCCACAATCCGGCTGGTCGCAGCAGCATGACGACAATCAGCGCCAGCCCGAATAGCAGCATGCGTAAACTTTCTGGATCAATCAGCGTCTTGCCAAACAGCGCCTGCTGCATAGGCCCTGCGCCATGTCGCAGCACTTCCGGCAGCAACACCAGCAGCACACTGCCCAACACGACGCCAGCGATGTTGCCCATGCCGCCCAGCACCACCATACACACGATCATAATGGATTCGGTCAGGCCAAAACTTTCCGGGCTGACAAAGCCTTGGAATCCGGCAAACAGTCCGCCGGATAATCCGCCAAATGTAGCGCCCATGGCGAAGGCCAGCAGTTTGATATTGCGCGTATTGATGCCCATCGCCGCTGCCGCCACTTCGTCTTCGCGTATCGCCATCCAGGCGCGACCGATGCGCGAATGTTGCA
>JANONO010000337.1:0-2847 GCA_031420875.1 Gallionellaceae bacterium
GTCGTAGTTATCTATCATTAAAAGCATGGTTAACTCCTTTCCTGATTGCTGACATCATCCAAACCCGCCAGCACCATCTCTGCCGCACGTAACACGGCACGCGCTTTATTCTCAGTCTCCTGCCATTCAGATTCAGGGATAGAGTCGGCCACGATACCGGCGGCGGCTTGCACGTAAAGTTTTTCGTCCTTGACGATGCCAGTGCGTATTGCGATTGCCAAATCCATTTCGCCGTTAAATCCCAGATAGCCGACCGCACCGCCGTATAGGCCGCGCTTAGTGGGTTCTAGCTCATCAATAATTTCCATCGCACGCACTTTAGGCGCACCGGTCAGTGTGCCTGCGGGGAAGGTGGCACGCAACACATCCAGATTGCTGATGCCCGGTTTAAGTTGACCTTCGACCGAGCTGACGATGTGCATCACATGTGAATAGCGCTCGACAATCATCTGGTCGGTGACTTTCACCGTGCCGGTTTGCGCGATGCGTCCGATGTCGTTGCGCGCAAGGTCAATTAACATCAGGTGTTCGGCGACTTCTTTGGGGTCGGCTAGCAATTCTTTTGCTAATGCTTGATCGTGCTCCGGCGTATCGCCACGCGGTCGGGTGCCGGCCAGTGGGCGGATGGTAACGATGTGGGCACTGTGATCTTCCCGGTCACGTTTCTCTTGGCGCACCAAAATTTCCGGCGATGCACCGACCACTTGAAAATCGCCCATGTCGTAGTAATACATATACGGCGAAGGATTGATCGAGCGTAAAGCGCGATACAACGACAAGGCCGACGCGGAAAAAGGCTTAATCAGACGTTGCCCGATTTGCACCTGCATCATGTCGCCATCTACGATGTATTTTTTGGCGCGAGCAACGGCGGCAAGATAATCCACTTTTGGAAATTCGCGCTCGGTGGCGGTTTCTTTACCGGGAAGAGCATAAGAAATGGTCACCGGTTTACCCAGCGCACCGCGCAGTTCTTGCAAACGCTGTAGCGCTTGAGCGCGTGCATTGGCGCGGCCTGGATCGGCATACACGATGATGGTGAGCTTGCCGGAGAGATTGTCCACCACCACCAATTCTTCGGTGAGCAAAAGCAATATGTCAGGTATGGCGATGGGGTCAGGCTTGTGTGTGCTACCCAAGCGCGGCTCGATATAGCGCACCGCGTCATAGCCGAAATATCCTGCCAGACCACCGACAAAACGCGGCATATCAGGCATGGCGGGGACGCGGTAGCGATTTAGAAAATTGCCGACGAATTCCAGTGGATCGGTGACCGTCGTTTTTTCGGCACTGCCATTTGCCGTGTAGTGCGTGATTTGCAGGCCATGAATTTCCAAGCGTTCGCTTGCGGGCAAACCAATGAAAGAATAACGCCCGAAGCGCTCGCCCCCTTGCACTGATTCCAGAAGATAGGAGTAAGGCTGATTGGCCAGTTTCAGATAAACAGACAGCGGCGTGTCGAGATCGGCGAACAGTGTGCAGCACACCGGGATGCGGTTATAGCCCTGTTGAGCGAGTGCATTAAATTCAGATTCGGTGATGGGATGTGACATTGAAAAACCTCCGGTATTTGTAGGGTGGGCACACTGTGCCCACGCGGATGATTTGCACTAGCGGTGGGCACAGTGTGCCCACCCTACAATTCACCATCGCCAACTGGCAGATTTTTTCAGATACAGGAGGTTGTTCAGTTTCATATTCAAGTGCGCTTTATCAAAGGCAAAGCAGCGGGCAAATCGGCGATGACTGCGTCCAGATCCAAACCCTCCACCGGCTCGCCGTGATTGTAACCGTATGGCACACAAAACACCGGACAACCAGCGGCGCGCGCAGCGATGGTGTCGTTGAGCGAGTCACCGATCAGCAGTAATTTCTCTATCGGTACGCCGAAAAATTTTGCGGCATGCAGCAAAGGCAGGGGGTGTGGCTTTTTTTCTGGCAAGGTATCGCCGGACAGTACGATCTCAAAATACTTTGCCAAGCCTATGCCTTTGAGCAAGGGCTCGGTATAGAGCGCCAGTTTATTGGTGATGCAGCCCAGCCTGAAACCAGCAGATTTCATGGCTTCCAGCCCGGCGATCACACCGTCGAACGGTTTGCTTTGCAGCAACAACTCGGTGTAGTGCTTTTCAAAAATTGGCAGCGCATGTTCATACAGCGCTTTATCTGGCGTAGCATGCATCTCCCCGGTCAGAGCGCGCTTTACCAGCCACGAAATGCCGTTGCCAATGTAGCTAGCCAATAATTCCTGAGACACAGGTGCGTAATCCATATCACGCAACATGCGATTAGCCGCTTCGGAAAGTTCCGGCGCGGTGTGCAGCAAGGTGCCATCAAGGTCTATGACAATAGCCGAGACGCTGAGCGGAAAATGTACCACCCCCATTGTTTTGTGACTGAACAGTGCTTGATCCATTATTACCTGACTCATCACTTTTTGACTTTAGCCAACTCGGCGCGCATTTCACCGACAATGGTGTCATAGCGATTCTTATCTTTGTCGTTGCGTTTGCTGAATATGGCAGAGCCCGCAACAAAGGTATCCACGCCAGCTTCGGCTACTTCTCTGATGTTGGCTGGGCCGACGCCGCCGTCAATTTCTAAACGACAAGTGTAACCCCCTGCATCTATCATCTTGCGTACTTTGCGCGCTTTATCCAGCACATGCGGAATGAATTTCTGGCCGCCGAAACCGGGGTTGACCGACATCAGCAATACCATATCCAACTTCGGCAGCGTGTATTCCAGGATTTCCAACGGTGTGGCGGGATTGAACACCAGCCCGCACTTACAGCCACTTTCTTTAATCAGCCCGATAGTACGATCAATATGCTCGGACGCTTCTGG
>JANONO010000338.1:0-3471 GCA_031420875.1 Gallionellaceae bacterium
AAGCGTATCAAGCCGTGAACATGCAAAAATTATTTACGCGCTGGCAAAAGCTACTGTCCTCCAACGAGGTCGCAGGCGGAAATATAGACCGCGCAAAAGACCGTGGCTCAAAATATCGCGTGCTTGTACTTGATATGTGGACACCCACTCCCGATCGTGATGCTGGCTCGGTCATCGCGTTAAACATGATGCTGATTCTGCGCCAGATGGGTTTTCAGCTAACCTTTATGCCGACCAGCAATTTTAGTTTTGCGCCCGGATACACCCAGCAACTTCAGCGCGCTGGCATCGAAGTGTTGTATGGCCCTTATTGCCGATCGGTCAAACAACATCTTAAGCAATCCGGGTCGCGCTACAACTTGGTGTTGATGTTCCGCCCCGCCACCGTCTATCATTTCCTTGAAGATGTGCGGCGATTATGCCCGCAGGCTAAAGTGCTTTTTCATACGCAAGATTTGCATTTCCTCAGGTTGGCCCGTGAGGCTAGTCTATTCAAAGATCAAGGTATGCAGAAAGCCGCCGACGAAATGAAGCAGAAAGAATTTTCTGCGATTCGCAAAGTGGATGCGACGATAGTAGTAAGCACCGCTGAGCTTGAATTGTTGCAGCCGGAATTACCGGGCGAAAAAATTTATGCGCTCCCCCTAATTTTGGATATTCGCGGATCAAACAAGTCTTTTAACGACAGGCGAGACCTCGTATTTGTGGGCGGTTTCCAACATTCACCCAACACCGATGCAGTCTTGTATTTTGCGACCGAAGTCATGCCCATAGTGCGCCAACGGCTGCCGGGTGTGCGCTTAATTGCAGTTGGCAGCAATCCTCCGCCAGAGATCATGGCATTGGCATGCAGCGATGTGGTGATTGCCGGTTTTGTCGAGGACCTCAACCCGCTGCTCGATCAAATGCGCGTAGCGGTCGCACCGCTGCGCTTTGGTGCAGGCATTAAAGGAAAAATCGGTACGGCTATGACCGTGGGGCTACCGACGGTGGCGACCTCTTTGGCGGCAGAAGGAATGGCGCTGACTCCTGGTGAAAATATACTGGTGGCTGATGGTGCGGCAGCTCTGGCAGAGGCCGTGGTACAACTTTACCAAGATGAAAGCTTATGGAATAAGCTATCGCTCAACGGCTTAGCATTCTCTGAGAAAACCTGGGGCGGCGAGGCCGCTTGGGCGACACTGCGCGATATTCTCAATGACATTGAAACACCCAATGAACGAGAAAATAATCCGATTAAATTATTTTCACCCTCTTGAATAACCCTAAATTATTATGATGCCAATAATTTTCTCTCCTTAATAGTGGACCCCCGTTTTTTAGACAAAAAATTAATTTTGAAGTCGGCGCTCTGCGGCACAAAATTAACTGTGGTTCAGGCAGTCATCCCTGAAGTTACTTCCGTCGAGATGTGTTACCTCGGCTGGCAGGAGTCACTTATTCTGCTAGCGAAACTGGTTGAATTCGAAATTAAGGCGTAATTTTCGAAAAAAACCTTAGCCTTCACTTTTATTTAGATAGATGCCTAAACTTAATGGGCAGCTTCACCGAGCAATGTCTTTATGTCTGCCACGAGCGCATTCACGCCTTGACCATAGCTAGCATACAAACGTAATTTTCCGGTTGTATCATAAATATAGGTTCCGGCTGAGTGATCGAGGGTGTAGTTATCAGATGTCTTGCTTGGCTGTTTGGTAAATACCAATTTATATTCTTTCGCCGTCTCTGCAATCACTTCGGGTGTTCCGTACAGGCCAATAAAATTTGGATTAAAGGACGGAACAAATTTTGCTAATATTTCCGGCGTATCCCGTGTTGGATCTAGCGTAACAAATAATACTTGCACACTATTGGATTCGTTGCCAAGGTGGCCCATGACGGAAGCAAGTTCTGTCAATGTGGTCGGACAAATGTCCGGACAATGTATATATCCAAAAAACAAAGCTACAACCTTGCCCTTAAAATCAGCTAAAGATCGCTTATTCCCAAAGTGATCTAGAAGTTGGAAATCTTTCGCAAAATCAGCTCCAGTCACATCAGTTGATTGAAATGGTTCGATTGGTTCTACGGGTTCTGTTGGCTTGCATCCCGATGCCACTAAGACCATAGCCAGCAAAATTGTTATATTAAAAAACTGTCGCTTAAGTGATTTCATTGGAGTAAATTTCCGCAGGTGAGATTTGGTTTCATGGTTAATCCATTTTTTAATGAGTAGAAGCTGGCCTAATAACCTTAAATACTAATGCGATCAGAGATGCCAATAATAATGCAGCTCCCGCATTATGAGCAACGGCTAGTGGCAACGGAAGGCTCAGCACAACATTGGAAATACCAATGCTGACCTGCACTACCAAGAAAAAAAGCACCAAGCTCGCGCATATCCTTAACGGGCGGATTTTCCATGCACGGATTCCGAGCAACACAAGGTATAGGAAGGTAACCAGCGCACCCACGCGATGTGTCCAGTGTATTGCATTCAAGGCATCACCTGGTAGAGGCTCACCATCTATGGTCACTCCAAGCTCGCGCATAAGCTGAAATCCGTGGTGGAAATCTACGGCGGGCATCCATTGCGAATCGCACATGGGAAAGTCGGCACATGCTAATGCTGCGTAATTAGTGCTGACCCATCCCCCCAATGCAATTTGAGTAAATAGGATCAATAACCCTAAAATTGCCCAGATGGCGAGGCGATGAGTTTGCGCGGAAACAGGTTTTTCTTGCGTTGAAAAGTGGCCCATAGAAAGCCATACCAGCAAGCTCAATATGGTCATGCCGCCAAGCAAATGCAAGGTAACGATGACCGGCTTTAACAACAGCGTCACTGTCCACATACCGAGCAGCGATTGGAAAATGACCAAGCCAACTAGCAATATCGGGATGCTCGGCCGCACCCCATTATGCCTGCTACGCCAGCTTACAATAGCGATTGCCAGTATCAACAAGCCCAGCGTACCCGCTAGATAGCGATGTATCATTTCACGCCAAGCTTTTCCCGTTTCAATTTTACTGTTTGGAAAATTTTGTGCGGCGCGCTGCTGAGCTACTTCTGATTCGGGAACTCCAATATGGCCATAACACCCCGGCCAATCGGGGCATCCAAGCCCCGCATCCGTTAGCCGAACAAATGCACCAAATACGACCACCAAGAACACCAGAAGTGTACTGGAAAGAACAAGTTTCTTAAGCATGCGCCTTCAGATCATCTATGCGCTGATCTGCTTCATTAAAATTTTACAGATAGTGGTCTATTAGCAAAGCAGCAAATAGCAGCGCTAAATATGAAATGGAGAATTTGAATGTCTTCATTGCGAGGGCATCGCTGTAGCGCAAATATAACTTGATTACGTAATAGAGAAATCCTGCGTCAAGTGCGATTGCCGATACTAGGTAAAACAAACCACTCATACCATAAAAATAAGGCATCATCGTAATCGTAATCAGAATGATGGTATATAACAAAATATGCAA
>JANONO010000339.1:0-8702 GCA_031420875.1 Gallionellaceae bacterium
GCAACGGCAACGAAGGTGACGCCCATGATGGTGTCGGCGCGGGTGGTATAAACCCACAATAAACATTTCTCAAGCGTGCCCCCACCTTCCAACTTCCCCCCGGAGGGAGGAAGAGCAACCGTCCCCTCTCCCGCCGAGGGAGGGTTAGGGAGGGGGTGGCTCTGCCGGGGCACTTCATATTCAAACGCGAAGCGCACCCCAAAACTCTTGCCTATCCAGTTGCGCTGCATGGTCTTGACCTGCTCCGGCCAGCCAGGCAAGGTATCGAGGCCAGCCAGCAATTCTTCGGCGTATTGTGTAATGCGAAAAAAATACATCGGGATGTCGCGCTTTTCCACCAGCGCGCCAGAGCGCCAGCCGCGTCCGTCTATCACTTGTTCGTTGGCTAATACCGTTTGATCCAGCGGATCCCAATTGACCAAAGAAGTTTTTTTATAAATGATGCCTTTGGCAAACAGGCGCGTGAACAGCCACTGCTCCCAGCGATAATAATCCGGCTTGCAGGTGGTCACTTCGCGCGACCAGTCCACGCCCAACCCAAGCGACTTCAGTTGCTGCTTCATGTACTCGATGTTGGAATAGGTCCACGCAGCAGGTGGCACGTTATTGGCCAGCGCGGCATTTTCGGCGGGCAGGCCAAAAGCATCCCAACCCATGGGCTGCATGACGTTATAGCCCTTCATCTGATGATAACGGCTGAGCACGTCGCCGATGGTGTAGTTGCGTACATGCCCCATATGCAGCTTGCCCGATGGGTAAGGGAACATGGACAGGCAATAGTATTTAGGCTTGTCACTCTCTTCGGCAGCACGGAAGGCTTGCTGCGCTTCCCAGTATTGTTGTGCTGTTGCTTCAATTTCTTTGGCTTGATAATTGGGCTGCATGTTTGCTCGGCGCGGGTTTGAACAGGTCGCCATTATAGCGGCAACACTATGGCCGCACATGGTCGCTATGTCTGAAGAAGGCATTCTGTTAGAATTGCCGCCTCAAAATTTTATTAAATCTGCCCAGGAGTATTTATTCATGTCCAAGAAGTTTCCCGTCATTGCCGTAACTGGCTCATCTGGTGCCGGCACAACCACTGTTAAACGTGCTTTTGAAAATATTTTCCGTCGTGAATTCCGTCGTGACGCAGTAAAGGTTGCCATCATCGAAGGCGACAGCATGCACAGCCTAGACCGTATGGCGTTCCGTGCTGCCGTGGCCGAGGCTGCCAAGTCTGGCAATCATTCCTTCAGTCATTTTGGCCCGGAAGCCAATCACTTCGACAAGATTGAAGAAACCTTCAAATCATTCGGCGCAACTGGCATGTGCAAACGCCGCTACTATATTCATAGCGATGACGAAGCTAAGCAATTGAACGCGCGTTTTGCCACCAACCTGACTGCCGGGCAATTCACTCCCTGGGCTGACATAGAGGCCGGTGCCGACCTGCTGTTTTATGAAGGCTTGCATGGCATGGTCAAAACCGAAACCGCAGATGCGGCCAAACATGTGGATCTAAGCATAGGTGTGGTGCCCATTGTTAACCTCGAGTGGATACAAAAAATTCACCGCGATCAAGCCGAGCGTGGCTATTCTGCCGAGGCGACGGTGGATACCATCCTGCGCCGTATGCCGGATTACATTAAATTCATCACGCCACAATTCTCGCGCACCGATATCAATTTCCAGCGCGTATCTACGGTGGACACTTCCAATCCTTTTATCGCGCGCGATATTCCAACACCGGACGAAAGCTTTGTCGTGGTGCGTTTCCGCAATCCTAAGGGCATAGATTTCCCGTATTACCTGAGCATGATTCACGACTCGTTCATGTCGCGCCCGAACACACTGGTTGTGCCTGGCGGAAAAATGAGTTTTGCCTTGGAATTAATTCTGACCCCTATCATGCAAGAGATGATAGACCGCCGAAATAAATAGGCTGCAATAAGCGCTATTGCACTCTCTGCCAAGCGCGGGTTACTCTTCTCCCTCTAGTTCCGATTTCCGATAGCAATCTCACCCTCCCCTCTGCAAAGGGAAGGGTGAGATGCTTGGCATTTTTATCGGGCATTGGAATGATTCGTGTCGAGGGAGAAAATCATGCCGAACAAAACGGTAGCCGCATTTCAGCTGCAAAACCATGAAACGCGACGACGACTGATTGCACAAATCAAGGCATGCCCACCCAACGAGGGAGCTGCACTCCTCATACAAGAAGAGCCGATGCTGGCTTGTGAGGCGCTGGCCGATCTCAACCCCTCCTTCACCCAAGACATTTTAAGTGCGCTGCCGACCAAACGCCGTCTAGCAATTATCCATAGCGCCACGCCAGAATTGGCGCAGCAGTGGCAGCGTAATCAGCAGTTCAGAGCTGGGACGATAGGGCATTTTATGGAGCCAGCCTACGCTATATTCAGCCCCGATATGACGGTAGATGAGGCGATTGAAAAGCTGCGCGAACTGGTGAAAGTTGCTTTCATCACCTATGGCTATGTGACAGAAAGTGATGGCAAGCTGCTCGGCCTGGTCACCATGCGTGACCTGTTGTTAGCCGCAGGACAAGCGCGGTTGGCCGTCATTATGTTACGTGATGTGTTTACGTTCCAACCCAACTTGGCAGTTACGGAAGCCATGAAGCTCTCGCTCAGCCGCCATTACCCGGTTTATCCGGTGTGTGACAATCAGCATCGGCTGTTAGGTTTGGTGCGCGGTCAGGCGATCTTTGAAGCGCAGGCTTTTGATATTACTGCGCAGGCCGGTAGCATGGTCGGTGTCGAGAAAGAGGAACGTATCTCGACCCCTATGCTACGCAGTTTTATGTTTCGCCATCCGTGGTTACAACTCAATTTGTTAACCGCATTTTTGGCTGGCGGCGTGGTCGCATTTTTTCAGGGAACCATAGACCAGTTCGTTATTCTCGCGGTCTTTCTTCCCGTCCTCGCTGGCCAATCGGGGAACACCGGATGCCAAGCCTTAGCCGTCACACTGCGCGGAATTACTCTGGGCGAAATAAAGTCGGGCGACTCACGCAAGCTAATCATCAAGGAAGGTCTGCTCGGTGCGATGAATGGCGCGCCAGTCGGCATCGTTGCCGGGGTTGCGATGTATTACATTGCCAACTCACAGCACTCACCCCATGCTCTGATGTTGTCTGCGGTAGTTTTTTTGGCTATGGTCGGAGCGTGTACGATAAGCGGCATTTCCGGTGCCCTCGTCCCGCTTACGCTCAAACGCTTCGGCACCGACCCAGCAACGGCATCAAGCATTTTTCTGACCACGGCTACCGATGTCGTAAGCATGGGCTTGCTGCTCGGACTAGCTACGATACTGATGAGTTGAACCCAGATTTTCCATTAGCATTCTACTGCGGACGGTCAATAGGCCGAATCTGCATGAAAAAAATCAAAAAATATTCTGTCAACGTAGAGTGACTACGCCCACCAAACATTTTTTGATTTTTTTCGCACATCTTCAACCTCTTGATCGCCCTCGCTACGAACGCTAATGGAAAATCTGGGTTGAATTCAAAAAACTACCACCCCTCAAAGACCCCGATGTTGCTGCAAACCTTGCAGCAAATTCTGCACCAATTGCGTTTGCAGTACGCTGACGGGCGCGGCAATTCCCAGATCGCGGGCTTGTGTCACGCGCAGCCCAGCGTAGCCGCAGGGATTGATGTGTGCAAACGGCGCGAGATCCATGTCGGCATTAAACGCGAGGCCGTGATAGCAATAGCCGTTCTTGATTTTCAATCCCAGCGCCGCGATTTTCGCTTCGCCCACATACACTCCGGGCGCATCTTCTCGTCCGTGCGCGGTAATGTGGTATGTGTCTAGCAGATCTATCACCGCCTGTTCCATCAAGCGTACCAATTCGCGCACCGTGAGTTTCCAACGGCGTAAATCCAGCAGTAGATAGGCAATGATCTGTCCGGGGCCGTGGTAAGTGATCTGCCCTCCGCGATCTATTTCGACTATCGGAATGTCGGTGGCGCATAGCATGTGTTCCGGCTTGCCCGCGAGCCCTTGGGTGTAAACCGGGGGATGCTGCACCAGCCAGATTTCGTCGCATGTGTCGCGGTTACGTTGCGCGGTAAAGTCCTTCATCGCCTGCCAACTGCTGCTGTATTCGACCACGCCTAAAGTACGAACCAAGGGCGCTTGAACCAAGATTGAAGCCCTGTCCTTAAGCGCTGACTCCTGAATCGTCACAACACCATCTCCACCATCGGATGGTCGCATAATTCTTGATATAGGGCGTCGAGTTGCTGACGCGAGATGGCGCGCACGGTGCAGGTCAGGCTGAGATAACGCGCCGCTTTGCTGCTACGCATTTCCATGCTGGACACTTGAAAAGTGGGATCGTGGCGCAGCACCACTTCTGTCACCGCTTGCGCGAAACCGGGCTGCGACTTTCCCATCACCTTGATCGGGAAGTCGCACGGATAATCTATCAAACTGTTTTGTACTGTCATGTTATTTCTATACGCCGCATGATGTTGCGCTTGTAATCCTGATAGAGTTGATGCAGTTGGGCAAACATCGCGCCGGGCTTGCCTGTGCCGACTGCTTTGCCATCCAGCGTGGTAATGGCCAGCACTTCTTTGGTACTCGATGTGAGTAGTAATTCATCCGCACGGAATACTTCACTTTTGGCGATCTTGCGAATTTCATGGGGGATGCTGTGAGCAGCAGCAATTTCCAGCACAACATCATAGGTGATGCCAGGCAACATCAGGTTGTCTTTAGGCGGAGCGCGCAGTGTGCCATTCTTGACTACAAAGATGTTGCTGGCCGCGCCCTCGGTCATAAATTCATCGTCTCGGATTAGAATAGTTTCGGCACAGTTTGCATCAACCGCCATTTGCCGCAATAACACATTGGGCAGCAGAGAAATGCCCTTGATGTCACAACGCAACCAGCGGTTATCCACCGCGCTGATTGCGGCTACGCCGCTGGCGAGCAAAGCGGCAGGCGGGGGAGTAAGTGGATTGCTCAGTATAAAAATAGTCGGCAGCACGACGGGGTTGGGAAAAGCATGATCGCGCTTGGCTACGCCACGGGTGATATGCAGATACAGATATTGATCGTCGCCGGCATTGCGCGTAATCATTTCTTGAATCAGCTTGCCCCACTCGGCAACAGTATGCGGGTTAGGCAAACGAATTCCATCCAAGCTATGTTGCAGGCGCTTGAGGTGATCTGCCAAACGGAAGGGCAGGCGTGAATACACCGGGATGACTTCATACACACCATCCCCAAAAATAAAGCCACGATCCAGCACGGGAATTTTGGCTTGTTCTAACGGCATAAATTCTCCGCTTAAATAGACCGTCATAGTCAGTTCCTTGTAAGACATTTGTCAGTTTAGCTTTATTGAAAGAGCAGGCGGATGCTGTCCCACCCGCGTGAAAATATATTGGCTAGTGGAACGCTATCCAGCGCCACCAAGGGAAATTCAGCATAGGGCTTGCCGCCCAGCGTCATTTTCAACACCCCTATTTTTTGTCCATTGCTAATCGGCGCAATGATGGGTTGATACATTTCCATGCGGGCTTTTAATTGTGACTGCTGTCCTTTTGGAATGGCCAAAAATAAATCCTCACGAAACCCCACATTGACCCTGCTTTCAGTCCCCTTCCATAGCCGTAAGTCGGCCACTGCCTGATTTTTCTGGTACAGACGTATCGCCACGAAATTTTGTAGGCCAAAATTTAATAGTTTTTGACTCTCGATAGTGCGCGAATCACCCGATGCAGCACCGATCAGCACCGAAATGAGTCGTCGTTGATCGCGTTTGACAGAAGCGATCAACGAAAATTTTGAGCTATCCGTATATCCTGCTTTCATACCATCCACATAAGGATCCATCCACAGCAAGCGATTGCTATTAACCTGCGTGATGTTGTTATATTGATATTCGCGCAGGCGATAGATTGGATAATATTCTGGAAAATCGCGGATTAATGCCGCAGCCAGCAGTGTTAGATCGTAAGCCGTACTATAGTGTTGCGGGTGTGGCATGCCGGTAGCATTGACGAAATGGGTGTTGACCATATTCAAGCGCTGCGCTTCTTGATTCATCTGGACAGAAAACTTTTCCTCGCTGCCAGCAAGGGTAATCGCCAGCACGCGCGCGGCATCATTCCCTGACTGCACAATCAAACCACGCAACAATTCTGCCGCCGTTACTGGCCTGGCTTTATCGAGGAACATGCGCGACTCTTCGCCATCTATGCGCAAAGCCTCGGCGCTAGGCATAATTAAATCATCGGGAGTAAGCTGCCTAAGCTTGAGCGCGGCAAAGGTCAGATAAACTGTCATTAGTTCGGTAAGCGAGGCTGGCTCAATGCGCTCATTACCATTTTGGTTAACTAAAATTTGATTGCTGGTGTAGTCGTACAGAATGTAGGACTTGGCTGCCAGTGCTGGTGCAAGTGGCGGAGGATCAACCTGTGCATGTGCCAGCAAGGGTAATAGCGGCGAGAGTAGCAGCAGGAGTTTCATGTGCCTCTCTCCTCTGGATTTTTTGGTGCGACAGCAACAACTTTTTTGCATCAATATATTTGGACTGTTGCGTTAGCAACGCGGCTGGAGGGGGGTACGGTTAAGAAAATGAACTGGCAAACTGCACAGCTTGCTCTGCTTGCTCGGCCACTTGCGCAGCAATTTCATCTGCATTGTTGGGGTCTATGCCTAGCGCTTCCCACTCCCGACTTTCAATAGTCGGGCTGACAAATTCAAGTATGCCAAAGGAAGGCAGTAATTTTTCGGCTAGATTAATCATGCGCACCAGCGGCTGACCTGGTGCTGCTTCAGCCAGATCAGGTGTATGGTGGTAGCGCAACACGGTGATGATTTCTTCAGGCAAATTCCAGTGCCGAGCTAGTTCAGAACCCAGTTCATCATGGCATATTTCCAGCATATCCCACTCTACGGTCAGCGAGGGCAACTCTGGGTTTTCTGCTAGGCAGATATGCAAATCATCACTGCGCTGCGGGTCGAGATAAGCGAGCGCCAAATAACCAATATCATGCAGCATCCCGGCCAAAAAAATTTGGTCATCGTTAGGCCGCATTCTTGCGGGCATGGCACGGGCGATGCCGAGCATCGCAAAAGCAATGCCAAAATTATGCAGCCACAGCTCCTGCATTTTGAACTGTGTGGTTGCAGTCACGGCTCTTAATGACATGATGGCAATGCCGGAAGATACGGATTGCACACGCGACATGCCCAGCCGTATGGTTGCCTCTCTAAGGCTGGAAGCCTTGTGTGCGGTACCAAATATTGCCGAATTGGATAAACCGATAATTTTTGCCGAGATTTGTGGATCTTGCCCGATCAGCATCAACATTTCCCGTTCGCCCTCTTCGGTATTCATGTTGAGGCTCAGCAACCTTTGTGCAATAACCGGCATTGCAGGCAACGAATCAAGATTTTTTACCGCCTGTCTGAGATCAACATTGCTAAAACTCATATCTTTGCTGCTGATGCTCATATCAACGCCTTTGCTTAATCAATGAATGCTGTTTTTTCGGGCGGTTTAAACTAAAGCGAAAACCAATTATGGTGTCCGAAATTATTTGACCATTGCAATTACATTTCAGGGTTGAATTCTGCCCCAGTGAATATTTTTGGATCAAAAAATCGCGGGATTACTCCCGCGATTTTAGGTTTCAACATGCTGCAACATTCCAGGTTATCGTTACGACCCGGGATGCTTATTTAGCCATCAAGGTGTCGGATCAAAAATCACAGTAATCATATCGCTGGTAGGCGTAGGGCTGTTGCTATTGCTGTTGTTGGTTTCAACAGACTCAAGCAACAGATTAGCACCGTCAGCAATTGCACCAACATAATACACACCAGGTAGCACGGAATCCGGCAGGGTCACTACCGTTAATGCACTACTAGTTGCCCCACCAGCCAATCCCGCCACGGTACGGGTTCCCAGCAACAAAGTATCAGCAGTAGTAATAACAGCGTCTGTTGACAAATAGAACCTAGTGGTAGTGATTGGGGTAGGCAACATCGTTGCTGTACCTACGTTTTTCACTGAGTTATCAATGATAAAGTCTAAACCTTCTATCACCGTATCATCGGGTGAGCTAACCGCGCTCATGACCAGATCCACATTGCGCACCACGGTAAGCGTTCCAAGCGCAACCTTACAGTTGTTGCCCTCCAACGATGTTCCCGTCAAACCAGCCTCTATCTGTACATTAGTCGCATCGGCACAAGCTCCGACATAGTATTGCCTAGGCAATGCCGTGCCCGGTATAGTGACCCTGGTGGTCGCCGTGTTGCCCTGCCCTGCCAACAGTCGGTTTACTACCCTAGAGCCAATCGCAATATCAGCCGTAGTAATGGCGGCATCTATGGACAAGTAGAACCTGACGGTGTTGCTGGCTGCCGTCATATGGGTCGTACCCATATTTTTCACGGTGTGGGTGATAGTAATGGGTTGTCCCTGGCCAACAATTTTCGGATTGAAAATGATCTGGGTAATTTGCAGATCCACATTACGCCTTACGGTAATGGTACCAAGCGCAGCCTTACAGTTGTTGGCTTCGTTGGACTCAAGTTGTACGCTAGGTACGTCGGCACAAGCACCTACCGTATAAACACCCGGTGCTATCGTATAAGGAACGGTGACAGTCGTTACTTCCGATAAACTACTGGTTACGGCTGGCAGTGAGGGGATAATCCTAGTGCCGG
>JANONO010000340.1:0-2221 GCA_031420875.1 Gallionellaceae bacterium
CAATGTCCATAACCGGCTCTGCCGACGTCACTAAAAATGCTTTTGGTGTCAAGAAAAAGTTTGCTGTCGTGTCTATTGCTGCGCTTAAAACATTTCGCGGGGAGCAAGGAATGGCTCAAATGTTTAAAAATAACGACGATATTCCGGGCATGAACACCCAACCACTTATCAACAAACTCAGCCCAAAAATTATGAACGCGCTGGATAAATCCAAATATTTTTCTCTAGTACCAGAAAACACCGTACTGGGCAGCAAGGCCTATAAAAATTTCGCCGAAGATGAGCGGGTAATGAAAATATTATTTATGAGCGAAACAATGAATACGGCCAGCAACTACAAATATGTCTCGGACGAGAAAAAGTTTGCGAAATTGGCTAACGACCTCGGCGTGGATGGCGTGATCGGCATTACCATGAATTTTACAGTTGCGACGGGTGGCGGAGCTCTCAATATAAACGGAATCAGTTTGGGCAAAAAATCCTACAGCGCATCGGCTACCGCGATGGCTATCGCCTATAACAAAAAAGGTGAAGTCATCTGGAAAGACTCCACCACCAAGGAGGCAGAGCCAGGCGA
The DNA here is from genome assembly GCA_031420875.1 of Gallionellaceae bacterium. GTDB lineage: Bacteria > Pseudomonadota > Gammaproteobacteria > Burkholderiales > Gallionellaceae > Nitrotoga. The sequence continues at coordinate 578 of JANONO010000340.1, forward strand.
TACCAAGGCTATCGTTCTGATTGATATATCGAGTGTGACCGATACCGGATTCGAAAAGCTACACCCATCTGCCATTGAAGTTGGCGGCAAAGCTGTAGATGTGTTGCTTAGCCGCTTTAACGACACCATGGCTGGCAAGGAGACTAGCCGCTTTCAGAGCGTGAAATAACCGGGCAGCAAACCCTTAAGGCCACCTCTAAAAATTCAAAATCCTAAACAAGACAAGGCGCGAGAACAATTTTAGCGCGCCGCATATGTTTGACCCTTCGACCGGGCTCAGGACAGGAATGTAAGCGTTAAAAATTTTGGAGCAACACCGTATTGCAACGGAGTTGGGATTGTTAGAGATGGCCTTAAGCGATCTGTGGCAATCCCCACTTCGTATCATAAGCAATATGGCGCAAATACAAGCCATCTGGCGCAAAAGTGGGCGCGGCTAAATGACGATTGCGGCTTTCCAACACTTCGCGCATCCATAGTGGCGAATGCTTGCCCTTACCAACATAGACCAGACAGCCGATAATATTCCGCACCATATGGTGCAAAAAAGCATTAGCACTTAAATCGAAGATGATGTTATCGCCTTGGCGAGTAATGGCAAGCTGAGTCAGATTTTTGATGGGCGATTTTGCCTGACATTCCGCCGCGCGAAAGGCGCTGAAGTCATGCTCTCCCAGCAGATACTTCGCCGCTACGCACATTTTTTTTTCGTCCAGCGGCGCATGATACCAACCGACCCGACCGTATTGCACCGCGCTACGCACTGGCCGGTTAATGAGCAAATAACAATAGCTACGAGATTGCGCGGAAAAACGTGCATGGAATTCATCCGGCACGATATGCGCCCACAATACGGCAACACTCTTAGGCAACAGGGAATTCACTCCGCGCACCCAAGCTGTTAGCGGACGCACCACCGAAGTTTCAAAATGCACCACCTGTTCCAGCGCGTGTACGCCCGCATCAGTGCGACCTGCCGCAATGGTAGCAATCACTTCGCCAGCAATGCTACTCAAGGCAGCTTGCAAAGCATCTTGCACCGTGCCTCCACCAGTCTGGCTCTGCCAACCAAAAAACTGACTGCCATCATATTCGACGCCTAAAGCAATTCTCATATGAGCACCAGCAACAGCAAACAAAAGCCGCAGATCAGCAGCAAACCATCGCCCACCTTAAGTGGCATAAGGTGTAGCTCGATGCTTTGCTGTTTCATTTCCTCCTGTACCAACATCCGCTCAATGCGGGTGCGCCAATGAGCAGCAGTGTCGTGCAGAGAAGATTCAGCATAGTGCAGCGTCAACGATAAACGCACTGCCACGCGCGCGCGCGACAATCCGAGATAACGCAAGGGATAGCTCAGGGAATATAGGCCACTGATCAATTGTGGTTGCGATAAGGAGCTCTGCAATATAACCAAGCCAGCCAGTGCAAATGCCAAGCGGCTCAGTTGCAACAGACCATCGAGGATGCCTTCAGCAGTTGGGCTAAGTTGGGCAAGTGCCGCCCACACTGCTACCCCGGGCGTTGCGTATGAATAGATCAGCAACAGCGACATCATTATCCAGCGTGTGCGGTACAGCAATACGCGCAAGCGCACGGCAGACAAAAAATATGCTAGCAACAGTAGTGGCGTACCCCCAAGCA
>JANONO010000341.1:0-5802 GCA_031420875.1 Gallionellaceae bacterium
ACTACTGATGTAGTAGATGCGAACAATATACGGCCTCAATACGGCCAGCGTTGCACAATCTTTTTGGCGCAGGTTGTAGCCACTTGTCCCCAGCACAAAGGGTGCTGCAGCTGCATCGGTATTGCAACTGGATACTTGCAGATAAATGGTATTTGGGGCGGCTGAGGCAGCCGGAGTTATGACACTGGAAGCGCGTCGAATCACCAGAATTGCTGTGTTGTTCAGGTAATTATCGAGGCATTTTCCGGGGGTGGGATCTCCGGCGCCGCCAGCGTAACCATGGATGGCTACCGGTACTTGTGGTTTGGTTGAGTCCCAGCCCAAATCCGCCAGTGTGCTAGAGCATGGGTCATTGGGTATCGCAGTCGCAATACCGTTGGCTGGGGAGTATTCGCCATAAAACCCGGCCAACTGGATATCGTCATGCAGCAATTGCATGGCATAACGTCCATTTTCGATTTGCCGACTGGATTTATCCATTTCGTTGCGGGTGTTGTTTTGCTGCACCATGAGCGTACTGAGTCCCAACAACAGAACGAGGCCAATGGCGAGCGCGATCATTAGCTCTACTAATGACAGGCCAGTTTGGCGGGTAGGTGGGCAGGGGATGTAAGATGTTTTTTTCATGGGATTCACAGGGATCATGGTATTCATGGTGCACCCAGATTGCCGATTCTTGTAGTGAAGCTGACTACACGCCGCAGGGTATCGTCGTCGCCATACTTATCTTTGCCACAGGTGTCCTCTGTCTGGAAGGATTTCCCCAGCCCTTGCCAGGCCACGCTGATTTCTACCGTAATTTGGTTAGCATCTGCGCTCACCTGTCTGATGCAGCCGCGCCCGCCTATCATTGCGCCGACAGATGCTCCGCTATCGTCGGTTACGCCTGCCCCTTTTAAGGCGTCGCTCCATTCGCATGTGTCGCGGGCTTGGCCGGTAAGCGCGGTACAGTCAGTCGTGGTTTTCGTACCGATGTCGTCTTCGATAAAAGCGCGGATGTTGGCTGTAATAGCGACCCACTCACATGCATTAATCTGCACTTGACTGGCAAGCCCTGAGCAACCATTCTGATTTCTGTTGCCGCGATTGGCATTGATACGCCCGGCCATATCCTGCAACAAAACAAGTGCCTGTACGCGCTGGTAGGACTCCATCTCAGAGCGCAACCCTTGCATTTGCAAACCAGCCAACCCCAGCAGTCCCACCATCAGGATAACCAACGTAACCAGTACCTCTATCATGCTGAGGCCGGATTGTTTGCGCGAGTTGTAAAGTAAGGAGTTCATTAGCACGCCCCTTTTTTGCTGTTAGGACGACCACTGAGGTCTATGCGGATGCAGCGCTTGCTGCTGCTGTCGCTGTTGCTGATCTCCAAAGTGGTTTCTGCCGAGGCGAGGCGTCCGCCAGTGTTGTAAGACAGGTTGGCGGGGCCATTAACAGTCAGCTTTTTATATGCAGTTTGCTGGCTAATGGTGGTGGTAGTGCCGCCTACTGTTGTCGTTACCGACCAGCCGTCAGCCCATTTGCCGCCGACCGGGGTGACCGTCACATTGGTATTGCGCTTGATTGCTTCGCTACGCGCCAGCATCAATGTGGACACTACATCGAAGGATGCAGTTTTGATGCGCTGCTCAGCAATAAATCCACTAAAGGCGGGCAAGGCGATGGACGTGAGAATGCCCAGTATCGTGATGGTAATCATTAATTCAATCAGAGTGAAACCTGATCCTCTATCGCTCCGTGTGAACACGCGGTATGGCCTGTCGCTGATTAGGCTATGGGCAGCAAAAATTGCAAGGTGAGTCCGGGGTTTCATGATTTCGCCTACCAGCAATCGGCTACCGCACCAGTGCCGCTTCTACCTTTTGTTCCAGCCTGATCAATAGTCAGATTTTTGCATTGAGTATCTTTTGATGCCTGAGTGCCTTTCGGGGTGGCGGTAATGGTGTAGGTGGGTGGATTGGTGGCTACTCCAGAGATGGTAATATCGTAGTTTTTGGAAACTTCGCTCGGCGTTGTCATGTTTAACGTGGCTAGCTTGTCAGTATATTGACGTGCGTCAAGAATATATTGCTCTTGCTTATTGGCTACGCCTAAAATGAAGCTCTGCGCCGCAGAACGATTCGATCGTAAGGTGTATTGCGTATAATTAGGGTAGGCAATGGCGGCAACTACGCCAATGATGGTGACCACAACCATTAACTCGATCAGAGTGAAGCCTTGTAGGTATTTGCTGGCGACTGGGTTTTTATTAAGGTGTCTCATTTTCCTTCCTTTCTTGATGGGCTGGATTCTAATTGACTATGGAAATTTTAAGATAGCATTAGCCGACAAGTGGTTATTTTGCTTACTTGAGAGGTGATGCTGTGAGAGTAATGGGTATCTGTATAGGAATGAGTGCGGGGTTTGCTTTACAAGGTGATGCTCGATCATTATAATGCGCGCTCTTTTTGGGGGTATAGCTCAGCTGGGAGAGCGCTTGCATGGCATGCAAGAGGTCAGCGGTTCGATCCCGCTTATCTCCACCAAATAGTTAAGTCCCCATCGTCTAGAGGCCTAGGACACCGCCCTTTCACGGCGATAACACGAGTTCGAATCTCGTTGGGGACGCCACCAATTCAGTAGCAGTAGAGCGCTCGCTCTGCGGTAACACAGCTAGCTATTGTTGCTAGGTTCTATTTTAAACATCCTGAACAATTCTTTTTTCAGCAATCCTTCGTCGCCGAGATTGATTTCTATCAATCGGCGTAAGTGGGTCATGCTATCCACGTCAATATTCTTGCACTCTATGCCCACAAGATTATTCTCGTGATGGACAACTGTGCCTTCCATAATGATTTTTTCATCGCCCTCTCGTAACACAAGGCGCAGACGACAGGATTTCCCCAATAGAGTCTCGATAGGGTGCAAGGTTTCTACCAAGACACCCTTCAAGGATATGTCGCGCAAGCTCCCTGTCTGAGTAATGTTGGGCAGCATAAAATGGAGTTGAACATCCGCATGAAATGGGACGCGCGAGAAATGTCGGCTCTCGTTGTTGTGCGCTGTTGACATGGCTTCCTCCGATATTCCTACAAAAAATACGGGGTTACATTAGGGCGAGCTGTGATGCTACATGTTATTGGTGCTATACACTACGCGCAAGGAGCGCGCTGCTCCCGGTGATACGGTGACTACATTGTTGGCTGCATTCGCGCTTTCCACGCAGAGCATGGTGCGATAGCCGGTATCGCTACCAAAATCGCCCATCTTGGCAGACTTTTCAATCCACGGATTCCATACCACCGTAGAACGACTGCCGCTCTTGGCGATGCGTATGCGGCGATTCCAGCCGCGATCTTCAATCAGGCAATCCGCCGCAGTATCAATGTAGATTCTATCCACTTCGGAAGTAATTTTAATGGTGCCTGGCTGCACTCTGCTTTGTGGAATGCCTACTTTGTCTAGATAGGTGCATCCTTCCAAACCAGCAATACTTATATCATCCACATCGCTGATTGCGAAATAAGTATGCAGCGCTTCGCCGATTTCAAACGCGGCATTACCGGTGTTTTCAGTGGTTAATTCCACGCTTAACGTTTTGCCCACAGTGACCATGAGACGCGCGCGGCAAGCATGAGGCCATTGTGCAGGCGGGATAGCGCTCTGCGGCAATTCAAAAGTGATGCCGGTGCTGCCATCGGGCAAAGTGGTGCTGGCGATTACCTGCCACAGAACCGTGCGCGCAAAACCATGTCCCGGAAAGCTGCTGTTGTTTGAGTGTGCTCCGAACCACGGCCAGCAAATGGGCACTCCGCCACGGATGGATTTTCCGGGTATCAGCTTGGCTACCGGGCTAAGCCAGATCAGCGGCTGTTCACCCTTGGGCTGAAACGTCATCACATGCGCGCCTTGTAGCGCAATGTCAGATTGTCCGTGCTTGTTGTTGATGCGCGCGATAATCAAACCGCTCGCATCCTGAGCAAAGTCGAGGTGTCCGGCGATAGAAAATTTTTGGTTGAGGGTGCTTGCTTCTGATTGACTCATCATTTTTTATCCTAAATTAAAGTGCATTTTTAAAAATTCAGAGTTCGCCCAAATGCAAGGCGTGGAAAAAATTTTGCAGCGCCGCATATGGGGTATATGTAAGCAATAAATTTTTTTCACAACGCAGCAGTTGGGATGAAATGTGAATTTTTATACGTTAAAACGAAAGTGCATCACATCCCCGTCACGCACCACATATTCTTTTCCCTCTAGCCTCATCTTGCCTTTTTCCTTAGCACCTGCCTCACCCTTGCACGCGATGAAATCATCGTAGCTAATGACTTCGGCGCGGATAAATCCATGCTCGAAATCATTGTGGATGACACCCGCTGCTTGTGGTGCGGTATCGCCGATGTGTATGGTCCAAGCGCGTACTTCTTTGACCCCGGCGGTGAAGTAGGTTTGCAAACCCAGTAGCTTGTATGCCACACGAATCAGCCGGTTCAAGCCGGGTTCTTGCAGGCCGACATCGGCCAGAAATTCTTTTTTGTCTTCATCAGATAGTTCGGAAATCTCTGATTCCAGCGCGGCACAAATCGCCACCACAGGCGCGCCTTCGGCCGCCGCGAATTGTTCCAATCGCGTCAGCAGTGGATTGTCCTTGAAGCCTTTCTCAGCCACATTGGCGACATACATCGCGGGCTTGATGGTAAGCAAACACAGCGGCTTGAGTAAGGCGAGTTGTTCTTTGTCCAGCTTCATCGTGCGCGCCGACTTGCCTTCATTCAGGTGTGCGGCAACACGAACCAGAAGCTCACTGAATTTGGCTGCCTCTTTGTCGCCGGAGCGCCCTTGTTTGTTATTACGAATCTGCGCTTTTTCCACCGTTTGCAAATCGGCCAGTGCTAATTCAGTGACGATGGTTTCAATGTCGGAAATAGGATCTACTTTACCTGCTACATGGATGACATTGTCGTCTTCAAAGCAGCGTACCACATTGAGGATGCCATCGGTCTCGCGGATATTGGCGAGGAACTGGTTGCCCAGCCCTTCGCCCTTGGATGCGCCCGCCACCAGTCCGGCAATGTCCACAAATTCGGTAATGGCAGGCTGCATTTTCTGCGGCTTGACGATGTCGGCCAATGCCTGCATTCGAGCATCCGGCACTTCCACGATGCCGACGTTAGGCTCGATGGTGCAAAATGGATAATTTTCGGCTGCGATGCCCGCCTTGGTCAGCGCATTAAATAGGGTGGATTTGCCGACATTAGGTAAGCCGACGATACCGCATTTTAAACTCATGGGTTATACCGCCAAATGACCATGTCCTTATTGCCTAAAGCGTTGTAACTGTATCCAGTGACCATAATTTTTCCATTTCTATCCAGCATGAGTGATTTTCCTTCGTCATCGCCATCTCCACCAGCAGCACTGTTATGGATCACAATGCCATCTGTGTCGAAGTTGGTATCTAATTTGCCATGAGTGTCGTAGCGCCAAATAACCATGTCCCGATTGCCTAGAACAGATGGACTGACGGAAGCATTCAAGCTGTATCCAGTCACCAGAACTTCCCCATCAATACCCAGCGCCAGTGATCGTCCTTCGTCATCGCCCGTTCCGCCAGCAGCACCGTCGTGCACCACAATGCCGTTTGTACCAAAGCTGGTGTCAAATTTGCCATCTTGGTCGTAACGCCAAATAACCATGTCTTTATTACTGGAAATATTCACGCTATATCCAGTTACAGAAATTTCTGCCGTGGTTTCCGATGTAACTGCTGATATGATGGATAGACCTTCATCATCACCACTTCCGCCAGCGGCATTGTCATGC
>JANONO010000342.1:0-3390 GCA_031420875.1 Gallionellaceae bacterium
AAATTTCTACATAAAACTTGAAAACCCAGCCAAGCAGATAAAGTATGCTATAAATAAAAATGGAATACTGACGATAATAATGACAACGAAGCATGACAATTTATCTTTGCTGGAAGTCGAGCGGAGCAAAAGCAAGCCACCTAAATTGTACAAGGTGGTACTTTTTAACGACGATTACACAACCATGGACTTTGTTATTGAAGTTTTACAAACATTTTTTGCAATGAATCGTGAACGCGCCACTCAAGTCATGCTCAAAGTACATCAGGAAGGCAGTGCGGTGTGTGGTGTGTACCCTAAAGATATTGCAGAAACCAAAGTTACACAGGTGTCGGCATTTGCTAAGCAGCATGAACATCCGCTACGATGTGAACTGGAGGTAACATAAACATGATCGCGCAAGAACTTGAAATCAGCCTGCACTTGGCATTCGTTGAAGCGCGCCAGAAGCGACACCAGTTCATCACGGTGGAGCATCTGCTGCTGGCGATGCTGGACAACCCTTCTGCCGCACATGTGTTGCGTGCTTGTGGCGCGGACATTGAGGAGTTGCGAGCGGTGCTGGCCGACTTTATCAGCACGCATTCGCCCTTGGCATCTGGCGGTGATGATGTGGATACACAGCCTACGGTTGGCTTTCAGCGTGTTATTCAGCGCGCTATCCTGCATGTGCAATCAACCAACAAGAAAGAAGTTTCTGGTGCCAACATACTCGTTGCCTTGTTCAGCGAAAAGGACTCGCATGCAGTTTTTTTCCTAAACCAACGTGCCATTACCCGGCTAGACGTGGTGAACTACATTGCCCACGGCATCAATAAAACCACTCAACCCAGCATTCAGAAACCTGCTGTGGACACAGAGGCTGAGCAAGATGTGGCGCAGAAGGGTGCCTTGATTGATTTTACGCTTGATCTCAACGCCCAGGCACTGGCCGGCAAGATTGATCCGCTGGTCGGGCGTGAAATCGAGCTGGAGCGCGTCATTCAAACACTGTGCAGGCGGCGCAAGAACAACCCTTTGCTGGTTGGGGAGGCTGGCGTAGGCAAGACCGCAATTGCCGAGGGTTTGGCTCGTCGCATTACAGAAAAAGATGTGCCGGACATTCTTCAAGATGCACATGTTTATTCGCTGGACATGGGGGCATTGTTGGCGGGCACCAAGTATCGTGGCGACTTTGAGCAACGCCTGAAGGCCGTACTGAAAGAGCTGGCTGATGCACCGAATGCTATTTTGTTTATTGATGAGATACATACACTAATCGGTGCAGGTGCTGCATCCGGCGGTACTATGGATGCATCCAATTTGCTCAAACCCGCGCTTTCTAGCGGTATGCTTAAGTGCATAGGAGCGACTACTTACCAAGAATATCGCGGCATATTTGAGAAGGATCATGCGCTGTCGCGTCGCTTCCAGAAAGTGGACGTACCAGAACCATCAGTCGAGCAGACTATTGAAATTCTAAGGGGTCTGAAGCCGCGCTTTGAAACTCATCATGGGATTAAATATAGTGCCGCTGCACTCACCAGCGCCGCCGAGCTTTCAGCGCGTTTTATCACTGACAGACATTTACCGGACAAGGCAATTGATGTCATAGATGAAGCAGGTGCGGCACAACGCATACTGCCTAAATCCAAGCAGAAAAAGGTGGTTGGCAAGCACGAGATCGAAGATATTATTGCCAAGATAGCCCGCATCCCGCCGCGTACGGTTTCGTCGGATGATCGAAATGCATTGAAGACTCTAGATCGAGACCTAAAGGCCACCGTATTCGGCCAGGATGTCGCCATTGAGGTTTTGGCACGGGCTATAAAAATGTCGCGTAGCGGCTTGGGTAACCCGCAAAAACCCATAGGGAGTTTTTTGTTTTCTGGCCCTACTGGTGTTGGAAAGACCGAAGTGGCGCGCCAGCTTGCTTACGTCATGGGCATGCCTTTGCATCGTTTCGACATGTCAGAATATATGGAGCGGCATGCGGTATCACGCTTGATAGGCGCACCTCCCGGCTATGTTGGTTTCGATCAGGGCGGGTTGCTCACTGAGGCAATCAGCAAACAACCGCATTGTGTATTGTTGCTGGACGAAATTGAAAAGGCGCATCCTGATATTTTCAATATTCTGCTGCAAGTCATGGATCACGGTACGCTCACCGATAATAACGGACGCAAAGCGGATTTCCGCAATGTGGTCATTATTATGACCACCAATGCTGGCGCTGAAGCCTTAAGCAAAACGCAGATCGGGTTTAGCAAGAGCTCAGCTTCGGGTGATGAAATGGCCGATATTAAACGCATGTTCACGCCGGAGTTTCGCAATCGGCTGGATGCCATTATTTCGTTCGCAGCGCTGGATAAAGAAGTTATTTTGCGCGTAGTAGATAAATTTTTAATGCAGCTTGAAGAGCAGTTGCATGAAAAGAAGGTGGAGGTGATATTTACCGATGCACTGAAAGACTATCTTGCTAAAACAGGTTTTGATCCACTGATGGGTGCGCGTCCTATGGCGCGTCTGATTCAGGACACGATACGCAGCGCGCTGGCCGATGAATTGCTGTTCGGCAGATTAGCGGGTGGTGGCAAGGTAACGGTAGATGTTGGTGCTGAAGATAAGGTTAAGTTGGAGTTTGTGGAAGAGGTAATCGTCGCATAAAGTTTTTACCTGTAGAGTAACGAGCAACGTAGGGGAATATAATTAATGATGGAAATGAAGCGCAGTAAAGTATTTAACAACAAACTTAATTACATGAATTTCACTACGCCTACGGCAAAAGAGCTTATTCAGTTCTTGCAACAGTTCCCACCAGAAACGCCTGTAGTTGCAACATGGGGAGGCAACCGCAAGCGCATAGGTCAAGCGACCGTAGTTAAAGATTATCATACGGGCAATGAGCGTGATGCCTGCACGGTAGTTGAAATTGATGTTGAGTTTTAAGGACACCTCTAAAAATCTAGTTTTCGTCGCGATGCTGCGTGACTCTAAAGAAATTACCGTGCTTATCGGGTTAGCTCCCAGACCCACTACCGGCAGTATGCCACGAGAACCGGCCAACAAAGCCATTCCGGCCTATATGACCGCAACAGCCCGTGCCACGGGGCTTTCAGGCAGGTCATCAATTCGCAGTCAAACCACTACATTTAGTGGTCTTGGGAGCTAACCCGATAAGCACGGAAATTACTCCTTATATATCAAACATATGCGGCGTCTCAACTTTTTGTTCGCGCCTTGCCAGTATTTTCCAATTCAGGTATGAGCCTGAAGAAAATCTTAGTTAAGTGATTTTCTGAAGTGGGCTGATCTGGTTAAAAGTTAAGTTTAATGGATTTTACTAATCGGTTATGAGTTTGTTTTTTTATGTTGTCTAGTCAAACGGATTGGTGCTTTTGTGGTGTTGTT
>JANONO010000343.1:0-5631 GCA_031420875.1 Gallionellaceae bacterium
TCCAACAGAAATTGAGAGGCCATCCAGAATGGCTAACGTCAATGGTAAGCGAATGCTGACGTTCAAGCCCAAGCCTTCCATCGAATCAAGTACGATATGCCCACCCAGTTCATCTATGTTGCGTCTGACCACATCCATGCCTACACCGCGCCCGGATACATCGGTGATGACTTCTGCGGTAGAAAATCCAGGTTCCATAATCAGCGCCCAGATATCCTGATTGGTCATATCTTCATGCAGTGGTAATCCTCTCTCACGCGCTTTTTGCAATATCTTGCCACGATTTAAACCGGCGCCATCATCCGATACTTCAATCACAATGTTTCCGCCCTGGTGAAATGCCTTAAGAATAATGGTGCCGCATGGATTTTTTCCGGCAGCAATACGTTGGTCGGGAGACTCGATGCCGTGATCCAAGCTGTTCCTTATCAGGTGAGTAAGCGGATCAGAAATTTTTTCGATCAGCCCTTTATCTAGTTCGGTATTTTCTCCCACCATTTTCATTTCTACTTGCTTGTTCAGCTTGCCTGACAAGTCGCGCACCAAGCGTGGAAACCGACTAAACACAAATGCGATTGGCATCATGCGTATGGACATCACGGCCTCTTGCAGGTCACGCGTATTGCGTTCCAATTGTTCCAGGCCGCGTTCCAATGTGACGTTTTCAGTGACAATATCTTGTGCAGCTACCGCCAATATGGCTTGAGTGATGACGATTTCACCCATTAGATTGATGAGTTGATCCACTTTTTCCACACCAACTCGAATTGATGTGGCTTCAGCTTGAGTAACCACGACTTTGTCAGTCGCGCGCATACCAGTGCGTATGCCGCTTTCACCGGGTGCATCTGCGGCACGACGTCCGGGTTGGTCGGAACTTTCTATTCTGCTGTGCAGAGATAAGGGATTTTCTATCGGAGTGGCTGTGACATCTGAGTCTGAAGTGGCATCAGGCGAATCCTCAAACAAGCCATAGCCTTGAACATCCTCTCGCTTGGCTTGCTCCACCGGCGTTTCCATGAAAAACCCGTAGCTTGAATCTTCCTCGGCAGCAGCTTGCGCCGAAGTATGCAAATTTTTTGACAAGCGTGAAAGTTTTTCACAAATCGCCAGCACTTCTCCGCTGTCTTCTTTGCCCTCGCCACGATGCCGGGCTAATTGCATGGAAATGACATCACCCGCCTCAAGGAATGCGCTGACCATATCGTCAGTCAGGGTCATCTCCTGTTTGCGTAATCTATCGAGTAATGTTTCGAGGATATGCGTGGTATCGGCTATGTCACTAAAGCCAAAAGTGCCTGCGCCACCCTTTATGGAATGCGCCGCACGAAAGATTGCATTAAGGTCATCAAGAGGGGGAGCAGCAATATCCAGTGCCAGCAGCAGCGCCTCCATTTCTGCGAGGTGCTCGGCAGTTTCTTCAAAGAAAAGTTTGTAGAATTGGCTTAAATCTATGCTCAACAGGCCACCCCTAAAAATCCAGTTATTGTCGCTATATTGGGCTACTCACGAAATAAATTAGTATAAATATTTAAGGGCATCTCTAAAAATCCAAACTCCGTCGCGATGCTGCGTTGCTCAATAAATTTTAACGCTTACATATCAAACATATGCAGCGCGCTAAAATTTATTTCGCGCCTTACCTGACTTAGGATTTTGAATTTTTAGAGGCACCCTTAAGTGTAGCTTTAAATTTGCATACGGGAGTGTGCTGACAGGAAAATTTTTTATTGTTTGAAAAATCCGTAATCTTCTTGCTTATCCTGCTCTTCTTGCTCTCGTGTCGTGGGCTTAACTTGAGGCTGTTGCCCAAAAAATCCATAATCAAGGTTGTCTGCTTGCACTGCTGCATCGGCGTTATTCCCTTTCGACGTTGAGCCGGAGAGCGTTTCAAATTCCCTAGGGTCAGTGGCGTTTAAGAAGCGCTCCAGTTTGGCGCATATTGCACTAACTGCGTTGGCATCTACCTTTCCACCTTCGCGATGTTTGGCTGATTGTGCGGCGATCACATCACCCGCTTCGAGAAGTGCGCTGGACATTTCCTTGGTGAGGGTTAACTCTTGCGTACGCAATTTTTCAAGCAGTGTTTCGAGAATGTTGGTTACTGCGGTCATGTCGTTGTAACCGAGAGTTCCCGCACCACCTTTTTTTATGAAGGTAACCAAAGAATTTAACCGAGAACTTTCCTGATGACTTCAAGTAATTTTTGTGGACCGAGAGGCTTGACTAGCCAACCATTGGCACCCGCTTCCTTGCCTTGCGCTTTTACATCATCATTGGATTCGGTGGTAATCATCAGGATGGGTACACTGCGATAAGCTGGCATGGTACGCAAGCTTTTGATGAGGGTCAGGCCATCCATGCGTGGCATATTCTGGTCGGTTAGTACCAAGTCGGCAGTTCTTGTCTGTGCTTTCTCCAGCGCTTCTTGCCCATCGCTCGCTTCTATCACTTCATAGCCTGCGCTCTTGAGCGTGAATGCTAACATTTTCAGGATGGCACCAGAATCATCAACAACTAATACTGTCTTCGCCATTCAAACTCTCCATAACTTCGATGCACACTTAATCTTACACTTGGCTGAGAAATTAAAACAGTGCTTACTGGTTTAGTGATTCTCTAAGCCTATAGCATACAGGTAATCACGTTCAATCGCAGAAATCTTGAAATTTATTCAGATGCTTGGTTCTTACCCCTGCTTGTTCATTCTACGGTACTGCACCGCTTCGGCGATATGGGCCGTCAAAATATTTTCACTGCCCGCTAGATCGGCAATGCTGCGCGCCACCTTCAATACCCGGTGATATGCGCGCGCCGACAAATTGAAGCGGGTGATCGCTTGATGTAACAACGTCGCGCCCTGTGTGTCGGGCGCGCATAGCGCATCAATTTCCGGCACGGTGAGTTGTGCATTGGGTTTGTTCTGGCGCTGCATGGAGCGTTGCCGCGCCGCTTCCACACGCGCCTGAATGTTGCTGCTGGCTTCGCCATCGGCTTGCTTGAGCAAGGATTCTTGCGCCACGGCAGGGACTTCAATTTGAATGTCTATGCGATCCAATAGTGGCCCGGAAATTTTTCCGCGATAGCGTGCGACTTGATCGGGCGTACAGCGGCACTTGCCATTGAAATGGCCTAAATAGCCACATGGGCAGGGGTTCATGGCCGCGACCAATTGAAACTGTGCCGGAAAATCTGCGCGATGTGCGGCGCGCGAGATGGTGATGCGGCCACTTTCTAAAGGCTCGCGCAGCACTTCCAATACGTGCCGATCAAATTCCGGCAGCTCGTCTAAAAATAAAATACCGTGCATGGCAATGGAAATTTCGCCCGGGCGCGGGTTGCTGCCGCCGCCAACCAGTGCCACTGCCGAAGCGGTGTGGTGCGGTGCGCGGTAGGGGCGGCGCTTCCAGTTTGCCACATCAAACTTGCCGCCCAGCGATTGCATGGCCGCGCTTTCCAGTGCCTCGGTTTGGGTCATTTGTGGCTGGATGCCGGGGAAGCGCGCAGCCAACATGGATTTCCCCGTGCCCGGCGGGCCGCTCATTAACACACTGTGTCCGCCCGCTGCGGCAACTTCCAATGCGCGTTTGGATTGCGCCTGACCTTTTACATCGCGCATGTCGGGATAGTGCGGAAGAGTAGGCTGAGTGTCTGCTATATGGCGGATAAGCGCGGTGCGGCCAGATAAATGTGCGGCCACTTGCAACAGCGATTGTGCCGGATACACCGCTGCATCTTCCACCAGCGCCGCTTCTGCCGCATTGATTTGAGGCAAAACAAAAGCACGACCGCAATGCGCGGCATGGTAAGTCATGGCCAGTGCGCCGCGTATCGGCCTCAATTCACCCGTGAGCGCCAGTTCACCGGCGAATTCATATTCTGCCAAGAGCTTGGAAGGTATTTGCCCGGATGCGGCCAGAATGCCGAGCGCGATCGGAAGATCGAAACGCCCGCTTTCCTTGGGTAGGTCGGCAGGCGCTAAATTAACTGTGATGCGGCGATTGGGAAATTCAAATTGACTGGTCAGTAAGGCGGCGCGCACTCGATCCTTGCTTTCCTTTACCTCGGCCTCGGGCAGGCCGACGATGGTAAAGCTGGGCAGGCCGTTGGCCAGATGCACTTCGACCGTGACCTGCGCCGCATCCATGCCGGACAGGGCGCGGCTGTAGAGTACGGCTAGGCTCATATACTTGTCATTTCCGCTTGCGCGGTAATAACATATTTAAAATAAAATATTTGTGGTATCAAAATTATTTACGTTGTGCTTCCAGCGAGGCAACCCGCGCTTCCAGCGAAGCCAACTTTTCCTGGGTGCGCGACAGCAGTTGCGTCTGCACATCGAATTCTTCGCGTGTCACTAAATCCAGCTTGGCAAAGCCTTGTGCCAACAGCGCACGGGCATTTTTCTCGAAATCTTTGGCTGGGCTGCTAGTCATCAGATCATTTAACTTGGCAGAAATCTCATCGAAAATTTTTGTGTTGAGCACGGCGCATCCCCCTGTTAAGTTGTGTACAGTGTAGCAAAGTTTCCTGTCACGAGTGCCGCACCTGATGGGTGCATGCGCTCGCCATGCCCGCATGAAAATGGTGCATAGCATCCCCACCCTTCCTGAAATTTTTGCTCAATCTATTGTTTCATAAAGATAAAAAGTGGTGGCATGGAAGCTGCTAAAGGTCGTGGGGCGGATATTTTTATCCCGTTTTTAACCAACCAGAAAGGAAACATCATTATGAAAAGCAAGTTTTTGAATTCGTTGATCTTGGCTGCCTTGGCAATACCCGGAGTGGCAATGGCGGCAGAAGTGGAAACAACCGAACACAAAGAGGGTAAACACATCATTCCAGAAACCGCTCACCATACCATCACCTCAAATGTCGGCTTGTTTAGTAACTATTTGTATCGTGGTATTTCTCAAACGGGTGGCAAACCGGCCATACAGGGTGGATTTGATTACGCCCGCAGCAGCGGTTTTTATGCTGGCGTGTGGGGTTCCAGCATTAGTTGGTTGACGGACAGCCCGACAGTAACCGGAGCAACTAGTGCACAAGTGGAATTGGATATCTATCTTGGCTTCAAGAACAGTTTTGCCACAGACTTAAGCTATGACATCGGTTTCCTGCGATATAACTACCCGGCAAGCTATATAGCCACTCTTCCATCGGGTGCAGCAAAAGCGGACACCAACGAGATAT
Source organism: Gallionellaceae bacterium (assembly GCA_031420875.1). Lineage (GTDB taxonomy): Bacteria > Pseudomonadota > Gammaproteobacteria > Burkholderiales > Gallionellaceae > Nitrotoga. Next base: position 5,194 of record JANONO010000343.1, read on the forward strand.
ATGGTGCGTTGAGCTACTCCATCGTAACGGCTAAATACTCTTACAGCTTGGGAGATACGTTTGGCATATCTGATGCCAAAGGTACTAGCTATGTCGAATTGAACGTGAGCTACCCTATCCCAGATGCTGGCGTGACGCTAGGCGCTCACTATGGCAAGCAAACTTACAAAGGATCATCAACAGACACATTAGTGGCGGCCTCAAGTACTCCAACCTATGCTGACTACAAGCTGAGCGTCAGTAAGGATTTTAGCGGGTATGCGGTAGGATTGGCATACAGCAGTACTAATGCCAACAAGGTTCAGTACACAAGCGGTACCAACAAATATTTAGGCAAAAATGTAGCGGTGCTGTCCCTGACCCGTTCGTTCTAATCAACTCTAGGGCGGGTAATTCCCGCCCTTACCAAAGGAGAATGCTATGAAAATGGTCACCGCT
>JANONO010000344.1:0-2557 GCA_031420875.1 Gallionellaceae bacterium
ATGCGCGAAAACGTGCGTGATTCTTTCCAAAAAACGCTGATCAACGCGCCTTATGCCGGAGTGCTGACGGCGCTCGCCATCGGCGACCAAGCCAGCATTCCAGCCAGCCAGTGGCAGATTTTCACCCGCACTGGGGTCAACCATCTAATGAGCATTTCCGGTCTGCATATCACCATGTTGGCGGGATTGGCGTTTGCGCTGAACTATTGGCTGTGGCGGCGCAGCGCATGGCTCTCCCACCGATTGCCGGCGCGCAAGGCGGCGATACTGGCTGGCTTGCTGGTGGCGCTCGGCTATGCGCTACTGGCTGGCTACGGCGTACCCGCACAGCGCACGGTGTATATGTTGGCCACCATCGCCGCCGCGTTATGGCTATCGCGCACTATCGCGCCGTCACAACTGCTCTGCGCCGCTTTGCTGGTGGTGTCGTTGCTCGACCCGTGGGCAGTATTGTCGCCGGGTTTCTGGCTATCGTTTGGCGCAGTCGCAATTATTTTTTATGCCACTGCCCACCGCCTACATCGCTCGTCCTGGTTGCTGGAATATGGCCGTGTGCAGTGGGCAATCAGCATCGGCTTGATCCCATTGTTACTGGCGCTGTTCCAGCAAGTGTCGCTGGTATCACCCCTAGCCAATGCCTTCGCTATTCCGCTAGTGAGTCTGGTGGTCGTGCCGCTCACCCTGCTCGGTGCGCTGCTGCCGCTTGACTGGATTTTGCACTTGGCTCATCAAGTCATGGCGCTGTGCATGTTCGCGCTGGAATGGCTGAACACCTTGCCGGAAGCCGTATGGATACAACATGCGCCACCCGCATGGAGTATCATTTTAGGCGTGGTAGGTGTGTTATGGTTGCTGCTGCCACGCGGCTTTCCGGCGCGCTGGCTGGGTTGCTTGCTGATCTTGCCGATGTTTTTTGTTGCTCCGGCATCGCCACCGACGGGTGCGTTACGCTTGGTTATTTTTGATGTCGGGCAAGGCTTGTCTGTCGTTGTGCAAACACTCAATCATGCCCTGCTCTATGACAGCGGACCGGATTTCAGCGGCGAAGCCGACAGCGGTAACCGCATCCTGGTTCCCTCACTCCGCGCACAGGGCATCGCGCAACTGGATGGATTAATGCTGACGCACGATGACAGCGACCACACGGGCGGAGCGCAATCTATCTTACAAACCATGCCAGTGAACTGGCTGTCATCCTCTCTGACTGCGGATCATGCCCTGCTAAAACTTTCATCCGATACCCGGCGTTGCACGGATGGGCAAGCCTGGGAATGGGATGGCATATTTTTTGAAGTGCTGCATCCGTCACCGGAAAGCTACGCAGATGAAAAAATTCGCGACAATGAACGTAGCTGCGTATTAAAAATAAGCAGTGGAAAACACAGCATCCTGCTGGCTGCCGATATTGAAAAAAATTCGGAACGGCGTTTGTTGCAGCAACACGCAGATAAACTTCCCGCCACACTTTTGGTGGTGCCACATCACGGCAGCAAGACCTCTTCCACCGCACAGTTTGTCGAAGCGGTGCATCCGCGCTATGCTGTCTTTACCGCTGGCTACCGCAACCGATACGGCCACCCCAAACAAGAAGTGGTCGAGCGTTATCGTGCGATAGGGAGCGAGTTGCTACGTTCGGATGAAGATGGTGCAATCGTAGTGAACATGGATCAGCACAATTTTAGTGTGGAGCGCTACCGCAAAACTCACACTCGTTACTGGCATAATCGCCCATCGAGTACTACAGAAAATACAGGGCATCTCTAAAAATTCAAAATCCTAAGCGAGACAAGGCGCGATCCAAAAATTGCGACGCCGCATATGCAGGATATGTAAGGAGTAATTTTTTGTGAGCAACACAGTATCGCGACGGAGTTTGAATTTTTAGAGGCGCCCTAGAGAACAAATGGATCCATTAACCCATGCCTTGCTTGGTGCTGCGACTGCTCACGCGCTGGTCGGCTCGCGCCAAAACTGTCGTATTTGGCTGATCGGCGCAGTAGGCGGCTTATTGCCCGATGCCGATATTTTCATTTCCAGCGCGAGCGACCCCTTGCTGGCAATTGAATATCATCGCCACTTCACGCATTCCTTTGTCTTCATCCCGCTGGGCGGCCTGATCGCGGCATCACCGTGGCTGTTACAACGACGGCAACGCTTAAATAGCTGGGCCATCCTGGCGGCAGCTACCCTAGGCTATGCCACGCACGGTTTACTGGACGCCTGCACCAATTACGGCACCCATCTGCTATGGCCTTTCTCGCAGATGCGTACAGCATGGCACTGGATCACCACCATCGGCCCCCTGCTCACACTCATGTTGCTGCTCGGCCTGATCATTGCAACCCGACACCGCGCGCGTCTGCCGGCGATTATTGCGCTGGCTTTTTCCCTTGCCTACATTGGTATTGCGGCGCTACAACGCGAGCGAGCGCTCCAAGTTCAGCAACCCATCGCCGCCTCACGCGCTCACCCCATTACCCGGCCGGACATGTGTCCCACTGTCGGCAACCCGTTTATATGGCGCTCGGTTTATCAATCGGGCAGCATGCTCTACACG
>JANONO010000345.1:0-4396 GCA_031420875.1 Gallionellaceae bacterium
CGATCGCATCGTCCACCGGGCTCACACCATCGAATTAACCGGAGAATCCATGCGAAAAACCAGGAAAACTTGACTCAACGTGAACACATGAAGTAAAAACCAACTACCAGCACAACACGCCGTTCAGGTGTTCACGTTCGAGCAGAATCGGTGTTCACGTTCAGCAGAATACGCATCAATCCGCAGATTACGCAGATTCACGCAGATTTTCATATCTTTACAAGTGATGGTGGCGACGCCCAAAAGGTGAATGCAACAAGCAGGGCAATTCTTTGTTTAATCTGTGGAAATCTGTGTAATCTGCGGACGACTGCTGTTTATTAGGGTGATAGCTAGTGGATTATTTCACCACACGCAACCGTGGCTTAGTGGGCGGAGTGCTATCCGGCGGAGTATCACCGTCAGCCAAATTTGGTGATGTGGGCGCAGAATTATTTCCTTGAAACACCAAGCCCTGACCGGTCTCCTTGGCGAAAATACCGATCACCGCAACCATCGGTATATCTATGGCATGTGACACGCCGCCAAAGCGCCCACTGCACGCTATATTGTCATTACCCAAGTGCAGATTGCGTACGGCATCAGGGCTGAGGTTGATGACGATTTCACCCTCCTTGATATAAGCCTTGGGCACCCGCGTCTGCTCATCCACTTTAACTGCTAGGTAAGGAGTTAAACCGCTATCTGCACACCACTCGACTATTGCTCTGATCAGATAGGGTTTGGTAGGAAGCTCTTTCACGGTAGGATATTAGGCCATTACTTACGCATTGCCTTTTCGGCCGCAGTCATAGCTTCGCTATAAGCCGGGCGTGAAAATAAACGCTCCGCATATTTCATCAGTGGTGCAGCTTCTTTATCAAGCTGGATGCCGTAATGATCGAGACGCCACAACATGGGTGCAATTGCTACGTCGAGCATGGAAAAATCATTTTCCAGCATGTATTTTTGTTTAGCGAATATCGGGGCAATCTGGGTCAGGCTATTACGCACTGCGATCCGTGCTTTCTCAACTGTTTTTTGCACACCGCTTTCCAATGCAGGCACGTAGCAAAATATCTCGTTTTCGAAGCGGTGCAGGAACAGACGCGCGCGCGCACGCATCGCCGGGTCGGCTGGCATCAGCTGTGGGTGCGGAAAACGCTCATCAATGTATTCGTTGATGATGTTAGCTTCATATAGGATCAGATCGCGTTCCACCAGTACCGGCACTTTGTTGTGCGGATTAATCAGTGCAAGATCCTCTGGCTTGTTGAAGACATCCACATCAATCACCTGAAAGTCCATGCCTTTTTCAAACAGCACAATGCGGCAACGATGGCTGAATGGGTCTGTTGTACCCGAGTAAAGTGTCATCATAGCGCGAGTCAAACCTTTATCAGGTGGTTGAGGCGCATGCTGCGCCGTACCAGCAGGAACCCCATAGCAGCGACTGCTGCGCTGACCACGATTGCAGCCAACACCGGCATGTCGCCCGTGCCATTAATGCCGGCAATCCAGGTGTAGCGTTCAAACAAGGTGCCTACAACGATACAAGTTGCCACCGCCAGAATGGCAGGTGGAGAGTGACGACAGACGCGCATAGATAACACCGTAAAAGGAATAACAAATTTGAGGGCTAACGTGGCCCACCATAACACGCTGTAATCGCCATCCTGCATAGCCATCACACGATCCACCTCGCCCGGCAGATTGCCGTACCAGATGGTGAGATATTGCGCGAAGAAGGTATACACCCACAACAGCGTAAAAGCCAGTAACATCTGCGCAAGATAATTGTAAACGTAGTCCTCAACCGGGCGTACCAACTTGGCGCGCGCATTCAGCACATAAATCCAGATCACCAAGAAAGCCATGAACATGCCAAAATTGCTGATGAAATGCTGCATGCCATAAATTGCGCTATGCCATGAAGCGACCAGCGTCATCTCGAAATCCCACGCCACCATGGTGCCATACAGCACAAAGACAAACGGAATCCACGTGGCAATGTTGTGAAAGCGCGCCATATCTTCGGCGCTGCGCTCACTTAGCGTCTGGCGCTTGATAAACACCCAGTAAATCGCCATCACGACCAGCATCCCCAGCACTTGGCGCGCCACCAGAAAAGTGTAGTTGTGCCACGCAGGCAGATGGTGTTCTCCATGTCCCGCATTCGCTTCATGCAGCCAAGGGAAGGTATGCTCACCCCCCACTAGCAAGATAATCAACATCACGAACGCCAGTGGAAACAGCGCAAACAGCGAAGACGCTAACTGGCGTATTTCGTAACGCCAATGGGCGCTGACCAAATGCAGCACCGCACACAAGGCAACACCGCTCAAGGCCAAATAAAGCACCACCAAAAAATTGACGGTCAATACCGACCAGTTGCTATAGGAAAACATATTTGCTCCTTGATATTTATTTGGTGGGTGTGTCCGCAGCAACAACAGGCATGTCTTGCTGCAACACCTTGCGCATATAGTTGATTATCTGCCAGCGCTCTGTCGGTGTGAGATCGTTAGCATAGTTTGGCATAATCGCTCCGCCAAATGTCATATAGCCCCAAATGAAACCATCGGTGCGGGTCTTGGTTTGTTCCGCAGTCAGGTCGTACGGTTTCAACAGCAGCTTGGCTCCAACCAAGCCATCGCCCTTGCCTGTGCTGCCATGGCAAGTCGCGCAATAAATTTGATACAGCTTGCCGCCTTGGGCAATGGATTGTTCATCTGCTGCGACAGGATTGACCAGCTTCTCTGCGGCTGTCATATCTTTAACAAGAGAGGCGGTGGCGGGAATCGGAACAGAGCGTCTAGGAAAAGGCTTCATACCCGGATTGTTGATGTCCACACTTTCCTGTGGCTTAGCGCTGACCTGATTGGCCATGTCATCCGACCACGGCCAAGCTTGTGCCAGTGCAGGCGTCAACAACAATACGATTATTAAGGATAGTCTTTTCATTTCCCGGCCTCTTCCTGAATCTCCAATGCCTTATGTCTGGTAAACACTGCCTTGAGGGCTGCGATTGCCGATTCATCCCCTTTCACCAATATGCCGATTTGGTCTTCCGACACTTTGGCGCTATATAGCGGCGAACGCTTGGCTGGTAAGCCGGCGCAAACCAGAAAACCCAGCACGGTAATGAACACACCGCCAAGAATAAACATCTCATAGGTCAACACAAAGTTGGGTGGCAGCGGCACAATAGGCTTGCCGCCCTTCATCTGTGCGTAGAAGCTGGCTTGTGAGCCAGCAATCAAAAAGAACGACAGTAGGCCACCTAGAATAGAACCGATCAGGGTGTACCACTGCACATAGACTGGTTTGTCACCCAACACCGCTTCCACTTCGGGGTGTTCGATGGGTGACTTGAGTATCAAATCATCCATGCTGAACCCGCGAATATTGGTTGAACGCAATTCAGCTATGGCCGCCCCAGCTTCATCAAAGTTGGTGAACAGGGCAAGTAAATGACGTTGGCTCATCAGTGTGCTCCCTTGTTTTCGAGTCCAAGCTCTTTTTTCTTGCTTGCCTGGCTACGGTGATAGACCATTTCCTTGACCTCGTACATGGACACAGACGGGAATACTTTGCAGAACACCATGAATAACAGGGCGAACCAGCCGAAGCTGCCGAACACGATGCCCCACTGTACAAAGCTCGGCCACTGATCGTGATCCCAAGCCCAAGGGTAATAACCATGCGCAAAGGTCGGTGCGACGATCATCCAGCGTTCCAACCACATACCCACGTTGAGCAATATGGACACTACGAACAACACCGGGATGCTGGTCTGGATGCGGGTGAAAGCCAGCGTCAACGGTACGATAGAACCGCAGAACATCATGCCCCACCAGAACACAGCGTAATCACCGGTTGCTTTGTATATCAACACATCCTTGGCGGCTTGGTCATGACCATACCAGACCGAAGCAAATTCGATCAGGTTAAGATAAGTCCATACCATCGAAATTGCGAAAGTCAGACGCGCGACTTTTTTCAGAATCGGCAGCGTCATGTACTCTTCAAACTTGAACACGTAGCGCAGGATGATGAACAGCGTGATGATGGCTGCACAACCTGAATACAGCGCACCCGCGACGAAGTACGGCGGGAACGAGGTAACGTGCCAACCCGGTTGCTGCGACATGGCAAAGTCAGAGGCTACGATGGAGTGTACCGACACCGCCAGCGGAATGAGGAAGCAGGCTACGGTCAGGTAAGTGATGCGGAAGTTACGCCATTGCCGGTCAGTTCCTTCCCAGCCTAAAGATAGCCAGGTATATAATTTTTGCCGCCAGCCGGGACGCATATTGTCGCGGCAAATGGCCAGATCGGGAATCATGCCGATGTACAGGAAAATCACCGAAGAACTCAGGTAAGTGAAGATCGCCATCGCATCCCATAATAGCGG
>JANONO010000346.1:0-1989 GCA_031420875.1 Gallionellaceae bacterium
CCTACTCTGCCACGCAGTACGCGTTGTTCAGCTCGTTGATGGTATTGCTGCCGAAATTTATTGCCGGATTTTCCGGCGTGGCGGTGGATGCGGTGGGCTATGTCACGTTCTTTAATGCCACTGCGCTGATGGGGGTGCCAGTGTTATTTCTGGTGTGGCTGGCAGCGCGTGTTCATGATAAATCGAAGGTGTCATAAAGGAGGTAGCTATGGGCGCACAATGGAAAGCCAGACATAAGGAAATAGCGGCCAACGAAAAGGGTCGAGTTTTTGGTAAGTTGTCCAAAGAAATTATGGTCGCCGCACGAGCGGGCGCCGACCCAGATATGAACCCACGCTTGCGCCTAGTTGTTGAGCAAGCAAAAAAAGCATCCATGCCGCGTGAAACTTTGGAGCGCGCCATCAAAAAAGGCGCGGGCTTGTTGGACGAAGGCGTGAGCCTGGAACGCTTGACCTACGAAGGGTTTGCGCCGCATCGCGTGCCGGTGATTGTGGAATGTTTGACCGACAATATCAATCGCACACTGTCTAGCATCCGCGTGTTGTTTCGCAAAGGTCAGCTGGGCGCATCGGGTTCGGTCGCATGGGATTTTGACTATCAGGGCATGATAGAAGCCATGCCCAATTCCAAAGCGGCGGATGCCGAATTGGCGGCTATAGAAGCGGGCGCACAGGATTTAGAACCCGCCGGAAATGGCACCACTCTTTTCCTCACCGATCCAACTGATCTGGATGCGGTATGTCGCGCACTACCCACGTACGGCTTCACGGTACAAACTGCCACCCTGGGCTATCGGCCAAAAAATCCGGTCACATTGAATAACGCTGAGCGCGAAGAAGTGGAAGCGTTTTTGGAAGCGGTTGATGCAGATGATGACGTTCAAAATATTTATGCGGGATTGGCTGGGTAGGGTTGTAATGACACGGCAGTTAACGCGCTTGGCATGAAGGATGGGTCACATTTTTTACAGGGGGCAGTATGATGAAAATTGTAATCGCGGTAATAATTTTGGCACTTTACTCGATTCAAACTGTGGCATACGAATACCCGTGGAAGACCCTGCCCCCATTTCAAATTTCATTTGTTGACGGCTATCAAGAAGTCTATGACGTAGAAGAACAGATTATTTTTTATGTCGAAGGAAGATCACCTGCCGGGATTGAAACAGAACCACGGAATGGTTTTAATGTTCAAGTGCACATCAATGACCCTGTGGCGCAAAAAAGCCTCTCAGGAGTAAATGGGACGTACGATAAAAATCGGCGCGCATGGCGGGTTGAGTTGAGCGCACCCAAGGACTACACTAAGTTTTATCAGATGGAAATTGGCCTTTACTGCGGCGCTGATAAAAGTCCGTGTGCGGAAATTTATGGCATTGCAGCGCAAACATCGAAAATTTTCAAACTACAAGTTCGATAGTGGAATAGGGATCCTCATGGCGCTCGGTCAAACCGTTAACATCTTAACCAAAAACTTCCACGGAATCTCCAGCTTGCCGTTGATGCCCACGACATGGTCAGCCAGCCGTGCATTGATCGCCGACAGAGTCGCGCCTTCGTCCATCTGACTGTGGCATCCATGGGATACCCCATTGGACTGATTCGATGTTCCGTTTTGCGAAGGCTCCGGGTTCTGCTGGCATGGCAGAAGCGGAGTGCCAAGAATTGAGAGCTATGCAACCGCATCGTAGAGAACGGTCGCTTTGTTGTCAATTCCAAACTCCAGCGGCATCAATCAGTTCAAACCCACAAAACAAAAACCCCCAGGTTTTCACCTGAGGGTTTTTACTTTATAAGGAGTCTGACGATGACCTACTTTCACATACGTATGTACACTATCATCGGCGCAAAGTCGTTTCACTGTCCTGTTCGAGATGGGAAGGAGTGGGACCAACTCGCTATGGTCGTCAGACATAACTGTCGGCTGATCGGCTACCGGTTTGGGTAATCAATCGGCCATCAACTGGAAGAAGTAAGGGGTTTTGATTGC
>JANONO010000347.1:0-2326 GCA_031420875.1 Gallionellaceae bacterium
CCTTGCCGACCGCCTCGCCTATGGTCATTACCATCACATCACCATCGGCCAGCAAACCCAAACGCACCAACTCATCCTCGGCATCGCGCAGCGTTTGCGAATGATCTTTTGAGGTTAACTTAAATGAAATCGGATGAACGCCGCTAAATAGCGTGACCTTACTCAAGGTGGTTGCCATCGGCGTCATGGCAAAAATTGGTACACCAGCATTAACGCGCGACATCCACAGTGCGGTCGAGCCGGATTGCGTCAACGCCACAATGGCCTTAACCTTAAGGTGCGCCGCCACATACAAAGCAGACATGGCAATGGATTGATCAATGCGGGTAAACTTGGCTTGCGTCAAACGATGATCGGCAGAAATGTCGTCCATCTCTTTTTCCGCCTTGACGCAGATACGTGCCATAGACTGTATGGTTTCGATGGGATAGTCGCCCACCGCCGTTTCCGCCGATAGCATCACCGCATCCGTGCCATCCAGCACTGCGTTGGCCACATCCGATACTTCTGCCCGTGTAGGAATCGGATTGGTAATCATGGATTCCATCATCTGCGTGGCGGTGATGACCAGTTTATTTTTGGCGCGCGCCATGCGTATCATGCGCTTTTGCAAACCGGGCACGGCGGCATCGCCAACTTCCACCGACAAATCGCCGCGCGCCACCATGATCGCATCCGAGGCATCAATGATTTCACCCAGCACCGGTATGGCTTCGGCGCGCTCGATCTTGGCCATAAGCAGACTCTTGCCGCCAGCAGCCTCCATTAATTCACGCGCTAATTTCATATCATCTGCCGAACGCGGAAAAGAAACCGCCAGATAATCAGCCTGAATCAAGGCCGCAGTCTTGATGTCTTCTTTATCCTTCACGGTCAGCGCCGGAGCAGTCAGTCCACCGCCCTTGCGGTTGATACCCTTGTTGTTGGACAACACGCCACCGCGCACTACCTTGCAGATGATTTCCTGACCTTTAACTTCCAGCACGTCGAACTCCAGCATACCGTCATTCAGCATCAGCACCGAGCCCTTGCTGACATCGTTGGGTAATTCTTTGTAGTCTAGGCCGACGCGCTCCTGATTGCCCAAGCCACTCCAAGCCGCATCGAGAATAAACTTATCGCCATTGTTCAGCACGATTTTGTCGTTCTCAAATTTGCCGACGCGAATTTTTGGGCCTTGCAGATCAGCCAAAATACCGACTATCCGCCCGCAGGCAGCGGCAGCAGCGCGAACCTTTTCGGCGCGCGCTACGTGGTCTTGCGCCGTGCCGTGCGAAAAATTCATACGCACCACATCCACTCCGGCCCGTATCATTTGTTCCAGCACTTTCTGGTCACTGGAGGCGGGACCCAGCGTTGCTACGATCTTGGTTCTACGCAGCATGGGCTTCCTGTTTTAATTGTTTTGATGCAGCACGTTGTTCGAGAATTTCCACTGCGGGCAATTTTTTGCCTTCAAGGAATTCCAGGAATGCCCCACCGCCGGTAGAGATATAGCTCACCCGATCGCTGATGTTGTATTTGGAAATCGCCGCCAATGTGTCGCCACCCCCGGCTATAGAAAAGGCCGGGCTGTCGGCTATGGCCATGCCCAACTCTCTAGTGCCGTTGCCGAACTGGTCGAATTCAAACACACCGACCGGTCCATTCCACACGATGGTTCCGGCTTTTTTCAAATAACCAGCAAAGGTTTTGGCCGTTTCCGGGCCTATATCAAAAATCATATCGTCATCGCTGATGTCGGCGACTTTCTTGACCACGGCAGGTTCTTTGGGGTCAAATTTTTTGCCCACCACCACATCAGTCGGCACCGGAATCGAGCCACCTTTAGCTTTGGCAGCTTGCATCAGACGCTGCGCCTCGGCCACCAGATCAGGTTCGTATAGCGACTTGCCGACGTTGTATCCGGCTGCCTTGATGAAGGTGTTGGCGATACCACCGCCGACAATCAATTGATCCACGATGTGCGACAGCGATTCCAGAACCGTGAGCTTGGTCGAAACTTTAGAGCCGCCGACGATGGCGACCATAGGATGCGCCGGGCTCTTGAGTGCCTTGCCGAGTGCCTCCAATTCTGCTGCCAGCAAAGGGCCTGCACAGGCAATAGGCGCATACTTGGCTACGCCATGCGTGGAAGCCTGGGCACGATGCGCAGTGCCAAAAGCATCCATGGCATAGATGTCGCACAGCTTGGCCATTTTCTGGCTGAGCTCATCATTGTTCTTGCCTTCGCCTTTGTTGAAGCGCACGTTCTCGAACAGCACCACTTCACCCTCGGCGATTTTAAAATTACCCTCCAACCAATCCTTGATCACGCGCACTTCCT
>JANONO010000348.1:0-8051 GCA_031420875.1 Gallionellaceae bacterium
ACCATCAACTGCCCAGCTGCACTGTCAGTGGGTGCTGCGAGCACATGTGCTGGGTCGGCAAGTTCTGGCTTAGCGATAAGCTTTACTACCAGTACCCCTAGTGCTTGTACCGTGACCAGTGCAGGTGCGGTTACTGCTGGAGTGACAGCGCCGGATACTTGTACCGTGACCGCCACTACGGCGCTTAACGCCAACTACACTCCGAATCCGGCAACGGCATCGGCCAACATTTCAATCACTACTAAGTTGACGCCTTTGATTGCTTGGTCTGGCCCGACAGCGATCACCTATCCGACTGCATTGAGTGCCACACAGTTGAATGCAGTCGCCCTTGATCCAGAAACTGTGACTGTTGTGCCGGGTACGTATGCTTATACGCCGGTATCAGGCACGGTGTTGAACGCTGGGACGCAGACCTTGTCGGTGGTCTTTACTCCGACTGACACAGCAACCTATAACAATGCGACTGCGTCGGTTACCTTGGTGGTGAACCAGGCGACATCCGTCATCACTTGGTCAGCTCCAACAGCAATCACTTACGGCACAGCCTTGAGTGCAACGCAGTTGAACGCGACTGCCAATGTGGCGGGTGCGTTTGTTTACACCCCTGCTGCGGGTGCAGTGTTAAATGCTGGAATACAATCCTTGTCGGTAGTATTTACCCCAAGCTCTACCAACTACAGCACCGCTACTGCGACGAGAAGCTTGGTGGTGAACCCGGCCAGCCATACTATTAGCATTAACTGTTCGCCTGCACTCTCAGTGGGTGGTGTGGGCACATGTACCGGGTCGGCTAGCTCTGGCTTGGCAATAAGCTTTACTGCTACGGGTGCTTGCAGTGTTACTAGCGCAGGTGCGGTTACTGCTGGATCAACTGCCGGTACTTGTACTGTGACTAATGCTACCGCGGCTAATGCCAACTACACCCCGAATCCGGTATCGGCATCGGCCAGCATCTCAATTACTAATAAGATCACGCCGACCATTACTTGGCCTACGCCCGTAGCAATCATCTATCCGACGGCATTGAGTGCTACGCAGTTTAATGCTACTGCCAGTGTAGATGGCGTCAGCGTGGCGGGTACGTTTGCCTATACCCCGGTATCCGGTACGGTGCTGAACGCTGGATCGCAGACTCTGTTAGCGGTCTTTACCCCGACTGATGCAGTGACCTACAATACTGCGTCAGCGTCGGTTATCTTGGTCGTGAACAAGGCAACGCCAGTCATCACTTGGACTGCCCCAGTGCCAATCACTTACGGCACAGCCTTGAGCGCCACGCAGTTGAGCACGACCGCCAATGTACTGGGTACGTTTACCTACACTCCTGCTGCGGGCACGGTGTTGAACGCTGGACCGCAGATTTTATCGGTGGCCTTTACCCCGACTGACACGGCCAACTACAACAACGCTTCTGCAACAACCAGCTTAATGGTGAATCCAGCCAGCCAGACCGTTACCATCAACTGCCCAACTTCCCTCTCAGTGGGTGCAACGAATACATGTACCGGGTCAGCTAGCTCTGGGTTGACGGTCAGCTTTAGTACCAGCACCCCTAGTGTTTGCACCGTTACAAGTGCGGGTGCGGTTACTGCTGGAACGACAGCGCCTACGACTTGTACTGTGACCGCCACTACGGCGTTTAACGCCAACTACACCCCAAATCCGGCATCGGCATCGGCCAACCTCTCAGTCGCCAGTAAGATCACGCCGATCATTACTTGGCTTCCTCCGGCAGCGATCACGTATCAGACTGCATTGAGTGCTACGCAGCTGAACGCGACTGCCAGCGTGGCGGGTACGTTTGCCTATACCCCTGCTTCTGGCGCGGTGTTGAATGCTGGAACGCAGACTCTGTCGGTGACCTTTACTCCGACCGACACAGTTAACTACAACAACGCTTCCGCGAGCAACAGCTTGGTGGTGAATCTAGCTAATCAGAGCATAGGCGTGATTACTTTCACTCCTGCCGCGTTGCAAATTGGTGGCACGACAACAGCCAGTGCGATTGCTACTTCAGGGCTGGCAGTGACTTTCAGCAGCGCGACACCGAGTACTTGTACAGTCAGTGAAGCTGGATCTGTCCTTGGTGTGGCGGAAGGTATTTGCAGCGTACGCGCAAACCAGACTGGTGGAATCAACTACAACCCTGCGCTAGAAGTGACACGAGATATTACCGTATTGGTATCCATTCCTGACCTAGTGATATTTGCGGTGAGCAAGGCGGTAACCACGGTAGATGTTGGGCAGTCTTTCGCCATTACCAACACCGTGCTAAATCAGGGCGCTGCGGCGGCTGACGGCAGCACGGTTCGCTTCTATCTGTCAGAGGATAACATTATCTCCAGCACTATTGATCGAGAGCTGACTGGCACTAGGCTGGTGTCGCTATTGCTAGCAGAGGTGGACAGTGGTTCGGAGGCGACCATCGTCACCGTACCTTTCAGTGTGACGCCTAAGACTTATTTTGTTGGCGCATGCGCAGATCGGCCTAGCGTAGTAGTAGAGGGCAATGAAGACAACAACTGCAAGGTTGCGCTTGGAACGATTGCCGTGGTGAATAATGTGGATCTAATCATGGAAATCGTAAGCAAAACGGCTACTTCTGTGGGCGCAGGCCATAGCTTCGTCATCACCAACGTCGAGCGAAATCGTGGTACTACCGACATGAATGCGGCCAGCAACACGGTCAAATTCTACCTGTCAGCCGATGCCATAATTACCACTGCGGATATTGCGCTGACTGGCACTAGGGTTATTCTCGCACTGCAAGCCCTGAGCAGCAGTGCCTCGGCGGCTACGACAGTCACTGTGCCCTATTCGGTAGCGCCGAGGTCGTACTACGTCGGCGCTTGTGCCGACGTGCCTAGCGTACAGATGGAGGCATTCGAAACCAATAACTGCAAAGCGGCAGGAATGATTACCGTCATACGCAACGTGGATCTGCAAATGTCCGCAGTGAGCAAAACTGCGGCAGTCGTGGGGGTAGGGAAAACCTTTACCATTACCAATACCGAGAAAAATTTCGGTACAACCAATATGACGGCTGCCAGCAATACTGTTAGGTTCTACCTATCAACGGATCCCATTATTACCACTACCGACATTGCATTGGGAGCTAGGACTGTAGCAAGGTTGTTGGCAGGGAGAATCAATACTGCAACCACCACGGTTACCGTGCCGGGAACAGTGCTACCTAGGGTGTACTACGTCGGGGCTTGTGCTGATGCGACTATCGTACAGATAGAGGCTACTTTGGCAGGACTGTCGTTGGAGGGCAATAACTGTAAGGTAGCACTTGGCACAATTAATGTGGTGCGAAATGTAGATCTGGTCATGAATTCAGTAAGCGCATCAGGCACTCCTGTGGTAGGCGGCAACTTCACCATATCCAGTTCTGTAAAAAATTCGGGTACGGCTGCAATGTTAGTGGGTGCGACTTCCACGACTCGGTTCTACTTATCAACAGACGCTATCATTACCAGTGCCGATATTTTGTTGACAGGAACCCGGGTAGTGGGGACGTTAGCGGCAGGGGAGACTGGTGCTATTACATCAACAGTGGTTACTTTACCGGCTGCTGTGCTATCAGGGCTTTACTATGTTGGTGCGATCGCCGATGGCGCTAGTCAGGTGCTGGAGTCTGTTGAAAACAATAACAGCAACAGTCCTAGTACGGTAATGATTACTGTGGCTTTATGATTCTTTGCTGTGATTTATAAATGATGGTTTCGGGCGGCAAGTCAGCCTAGAACACTGCAGTATGATGGTAAGTAAAATCGCGGGAGCAATCCCGCGATTTTTTTTGCCTTGCAGGTTTTAACCCAGATTTTCCATTAGCCTGTCTTTCCCGCGCAGGCGGGAATCCAGCAAAAACATAAAGCCCAGCAAAGCGGACAAAACGACGATATTGTCCCGCTCTCGTGGGGGCTTTTTTAATCAACCAGATTCCCGCCTGCGCGGGAATGACGCAATTGGGTCTAATGAACCTAAAAACCGCAGTTACCACCCCGCTCATGCTTCGATACACCTTGCTGCGCAAGGCACTCAGCACGAACGGGGTTGTAACCCGTTGGGTGAGGAGCCGTTCGCCCTGAGTAGCCCGCACAGCGGGCGTATCGAAGGGTTGGCATCGTTCAACTGCGGTTTTTAGGATCAACAATCTGGGTTTAACTGAATATTATTGCTTGAACCTACAAAAAGCAGTTGTCCGCAGATTACGTGCGCAGACTTCCACAGATTAAACAAAGAATTGCCCTGTTTGGTGTACCCACCCTTTGGGTGGCGCTGCCATCACTGATAACCGCATTAAAATATTCGTAACGTGATGTTTTAACTTCAGTTTATAGGTTTAAAGCATCGAAGCGCTACGCTTAGGTCGCCAGATAAAGTTGCTCTAAAGTATCCTTCATTTCAATCTGTGATGCTTCAGCAACCGCTTTGCTCCTGCTGAATAATCCCCACAAATGCTCGCCTTGCCAAGAGCCTTGGTTCTTTGCATAGAGCGTTCTATCCAGCTCGATCAGCGCACTCGCCAAATCAGGCTGACACAGTCTGGCCATAGCGGTCAGGCTGGTGGGAGAGTTCTGTGGCCAGCGCAACTTAGCCCAGGCCAGCAATGTTGCTTTTGCTAGCGTCGCATCATGGGATAAACAATTTTTTTGCAGTTGTTTTTCCAACCCCCTAGGAGAATCTTTGTGAATTTTAATGGGGACGGCGGGCGAAGTTTTTTTGCGTGCCTGCCACCACCAGATGAAGGATGTTGCTAACCAGCCCACGGCAAAAAACAAGGCAAGCCACGGCCACCAACCCTGTGTGGTATTACTAGTAATGGCCTGATTTAAAGCGGGGGGTGTATCTAATAATCTTTGTTGTTCAGGTAGCTCATATGAAGAAATGCCAGCGGACACTGCCGACTGTTGGTTGCTGCTGGTTGGCAGCACGGTGATGTTGCGCGCGGGCAGTTGCGTTACCTCTTCTTTGTCGGTGGCAATATTCCACCATCTAATTTCAATTTCAGGCAGGGTGTAGTAACCAGCACGCAAGGGCATGAGGGCAATTTTTTGGGTGCGCACGCTCTTGACCCCGTTGCTATCCTTGTCATTTTTCAGTGTGGGTTGATCGGGATAGAGTTTGAATCCCTCTATGGTATTACCACCCAGCGTAGGCAACTGTGATGCGGTTAAAGCGTTGGCCGAAATTACCAGCGTGCGTGTAATCGGTTCGCCTACGATGAACTTAGGCGGATTCTCTGACCACTGTTCTGCCAGTTGCAGTTTGTTGGTCGGCAACCACGGCGTGCCGCCTAAAGCGGCGGGCACAGGCTTGATGGAAAAGGTCACTGATTTAGAATTTGCTCGTTTGTGGCGGCTATTTTGGTTGAAAGGGTCAAACATGAATATCCCGCCACCCTGTCTTGCCTCGATCACTTCGCCATCAAATTGCACCGGTTCGCTGATGAACTGACCGCTCTTTTGTGGATAAACGGCATAGCGTCGCTCAATCACCGCATAGGCTTGGCCGTTATGTGTGGTCTGATAACTGCGATCCTCACCCAGGCGCTCAACCACTGCATCCATACCCGGAAATTTTGGGTCACTCAGAGTGCTGCCATTGCCAATATTCACGTTACGATAAAGGCGGGCAGTAAAGATCATTTGCTGCTGCACATAAGCAGTGCGCGGATCTGCGTTCACTTCTATAAACAACTCACCGCTCTGCTGTGCCGCTTGCGCTTGATCTACCGCAGTTACATTTAATGCGATGGGCTGAGTTGTTTGCTTGCCCGCCATGATCGCCGGTATGGTCAACTGCCCGCTACGCTTGGCCATGAGGCTGATTTGCCAATGGGTGCTTTGTGTGGCGTTGCCGTTAATAATTTGTATGCTGCTGCCTCTGGTTTGTCCCAACACATCGAAATCAAGCTGCAACACACTTAGGTCGGGATTGCTGTCCAGACTTTCGTCACTCTTGAGCGTGAGCGTAAAGGATTCATCTACAGCCACCGGATTGCGATCTACAAAAGCCTGAAACGCTGCTTGCGCGGGTGCTGTCATCAGCACAAAAAATGCGGCTATCAATAAAGCGGCTATACACTGTGAATTTGACGTTACCATGGCTTGTCCTCACTGTTACGAGTTTGCTGTTGCTGTTTGTACTGATACAAAAACTTGCGCCGCCATAAGCCGCCGGGATCATCTGGAATGCGGCGCAGCCATTGCTTGTCGGCTTGCTTCAACTCACTGGCATTATCCAGCGCATCCACAGCCGCACTGGGCTCGCCCTTTTTTTCACCGTTGTCTTTTTGTGCCATAGCTGCCTGTTGCTCTTTGGCGCGCTGTTCGGCCTCTTCTTTGGCAGCTTGCTCTTTTGCTCTGGCATCTTTTTTTCCTAGGGCATCATCATTACCTAGCGCAACTTTTTTTTCTGGGGAATCATCTTTTTCTAGGCCATCATTTTTTTCTGCGGCATCCTTACCAGATTTTTGTGGATCAGATTTGCTAGCCCCTTTGCCGTTCTTACTTTCTCCCTGATCCTTGGCATCTGCTTGCTGGCTTTCTTTGCCATCCTGTTTTTCTGATTTATCGGATGGCTGCTGTTGCTCACTTTGCGGCTGATTTTTGAGCATCTGCTCCACCAGATCACGATTGAATTTTGCATCCGCATGCCGGGCATCGCGCTTGAGCGCTGCATCGTAAGCGTTGATCGCTTCCTGCAATTGCCCTTGTTGTGCCAGCGCATTGCCGCGGTTGTAATCAGCCTCGGCGTTGTCCACGCCCTGCAAATCTTCTGCCGCTGCCTGATAATTTCCAGCGCGATAATTGGCGGCAGCGCGCCATTCAGGATTTTTGAATAACTGTGCCGCCTGTTGTGGCTGCTGAGCTTGCAAGGCTTGTTGCGCGCGCTGGTCGTCACGCTGCCACAAGCTGTTCCAATCCAAGGCATAAGCCGGGCGCGGCAGCGGCAGAGTAAACAACAGCAACAACACAACATAGCCGCGCCGGAAAGCGAATGCGCCCAGCAACAATAATGGCAACAGCAACCACGCCCCTTCGTCGCGCCATTGGTCGCTATTCATGCCTTCGGCTTTTTTGCTTTGCTGCTGCGCCAGTACATGTTCAAACGGCGCAAGCACGGCGCGCAAATCGCCATCGTCTGTGCTCAGGCGGCGATAGCTGCCTTGCCCTTCACGAGCCAGCATTTGCAATGCGCCATCATCCAGCTTGGGCAGAACAATCGCGCCGTTGCGGTCTTTGAGAAAACCGCCGTTGGCGGCGGCAATCGGCGCGCCTTCCGCGCTGCCCACACCCAGCACCGACAAGCGATGCCCGGCATTGACCAACTCCTTGACCGCTGCCTGCAATTCGTCCGGCACTTCTCCTGCAAATCCATCGCTGATTAACAGCACTCCGCCGTGACTGGCACTCGATTGTTGCAACAGTTGCTGCGCCAGTTGAATGGCACGATCCGGACGCGAACCTTGCGCCGGCATCAAGTCGGTGCTGAGGCTATTGATCTGGTTGTCTATGGTCTTGGCATCCGGAGTGAGCGGGCTGACGACAAACGGCGTCGCGGCAAAAACGATGAGCGCGGTCTCGCCTTCCCGGCGCTGGTTTAGGATGTCATGCAATTTCATTTGTGCGCGCAACAAGCGGCTGGGTTTGATGTCGGTTGCGTCCATCGAGCGCGATAAATCCAGCAGCACCACCAGCGCCGAGGGCTGGCGAAATACTGGCACTTCCAGTTTCTTCCACGCCGGGCCAGCCAAGGCCAGGATGGCCAGCACTCCACCCAAGGCCGCCAGCAGCAGCATCCACGGTCTTTGTTTTGTGCTTTCACCGATCAGTAAATGCGGCAGCAAACGCGGGTCAACCACGCTCTGCCAACTGCGGCTGGCCAGCCGTTTTCGCCACATCAGCCACAACAAAACAGCCAGTGGCAGCAAGGCGTAAAACCATTCTGGACGCAAGAAATGAAATGAAGTAATCATGGGCGCCTCTAAAAATTCAAAATTCTAAGCCAGGCAAGGCGCGAAATAAATTTTAGCGCGC
>JANONO010000349.1:0-2878 GCA_031420875.1 Gallionellaceae bacterium
TGAAGTGACACCGTATGAGAGTTTCCTGCCGCCACCATCGGCGTAACCGCAGCAGCGAGTGCGGGAAAAAGCAAACCCAACAAAATGAAGCAACGGATGGTGAATGTACGCATGGCAATCTCCTCGGCAGTTATTTTTTGAAATATACAGTTATGGTCAGTCTATTCAGGAGCACTAAAGCTATTGCGGGCAAACAGAGAAAAATGGGCGCGACGTGAGCCAGCTGGGTATGGCCTTGAATGGCTATGGAATGGATGATGCGGAAGGGTGCGCGCGACAGGGGCTTAACCGATCGGGCGAACAATGTCCTAGATTGCTTGGTTTGGCTTGGAAGCATCGTGTGTTACCCCCCTGCATGATCGGTTTTGTTTTTTTTATTTAAACCGTAACATGCCACAAGGATTAAGTGCATGTCAAACTATCTTTTTTCCCACGCAAAATTCCCGCCTTGTTTCGCTATATATATTGGGTTTAGGTGAGCGACCCAAGAGAATTCAAATAGCGTTTCATGTTCTCCACATAACGCGCTGCATTGTTATGTATTGCCGCGATTTCTTCTGCACTCAATGCCCGTAATACTTTCCCCGGCGAACCCACAACCAGAGAATTATCGGGAATGACTTTGCCTTCGGTAATCAAGGTGTGTGCGCCTATCAGGCAATTGCGACCAATGACGGCGTGGTTGAGGATAGTGCTGTGTATGCCGATCAGGCTGCCGTCACCGATGGTGCAGCCATGCAGCATGGCGAGGTGGCCGACGGTGACGTTGCTGCCTACGGTAAGCGGTGCGCCAGGATCGGTATGCAGTACCGCGCCATCCTGGATATTGCTATTGCTGCCTATCGTGATGGGTTCGTTGTCGCCGCGCAGCACGGCGTTAAACCAGATGCTGACATTGTTGTGCAGAATGATGGTGCCGATGACACTGGCATTGGGTGCGATGAAATGATGTTGTCCGTGCAGCTCTGGGGTACGTTGTTCTAAACGGTATTGCATTTCAGTTGATTTTCAGGGCATTCGCCCCAGCCTGTGCAATCTGCCCATCTTCAAACGAACGCACACCGCTGATACCCAAGCCGCCGATGATCTGATTGTCGCGTGTGAGTGGTACGCCCCCTTCAGCCGGTATCACGCCGGGCAGGGCAAGATGAATTAACCGGCCACCGAGCACTGCATCTTCAGAAGCCTTGGTAGGGCGCTGGAATGCCACCGCTGCGCGCGCTTTTTTAATCGCCAGTTTTATACTGCCGAACTGGGTGTCGTGACTGCGCTGCAAATAAAGCAAATGACCACCGTCATCCACCACGGCAATCACCACGCGCCAATTATTATTTTGTGCGCATGCCTCGGAAGCCGCAGCAATGCACTTTGCATCATTCAGCGTGAGCACGGGCTTGGTGGTCATGCGTTTTGTGCGGCGATCATGTTAAATATGCGACCGCTGACAGCATCCACGCTGCCTATACCGGGGATGTTGATGTAACGTGGCGCGTGCGCGTCGCCGCTTTTCCCCCATGCTTGATAGTATTCAACCAGCGGTTTGGTTTGGTCGTGATAAACGGATAAACGCTTGGTGACCGTGCCTGCTTCATCGTCTGGACGCTGTACCAGGTCTTCGCCGCTCATATCATCTTTGCCGGTTATCTTGGGCGGGTTGAAGGTGATGTGATAGGTGCGCCCGGATGCGGGATGTACGCGGCGACCATCCATGCGTTGAATAATATCGCTGTCGGGCACTTCGATCTCCACTACAAAATCAACATCTATTCCGCTGTCTTTCATAGCCTGTGCTTGCGGAATGGTGCGCGGAAAACCATCCAGCAAAAATCCTTTTTTACAATCGGCTTGCGCGACGCGCTCTTTGACCAAGTTGATGATGATGTCATCCGATACCAATGCGCCTGCATCCATGACCTTCTTGGCGGTTTTCCCCAGCGCGGTGCCAGCCTTGACTGCAGCACGCAGCATGTCGCCGGTGGAAATTTGCGGGATGTTAAGTTTTTCTTTAATCAGATTGGCTTGAGTGCCTTTGCCAGCACCAGGTGGGCCGAGGAGGATGATTCGCATAATTTTAGTGTTCCTAACAATTGGTGGATGATTATACGCCCGCATCAAACAGCTTGCGGGCAAGATGTAAATCCTGCTCAGTATCTACCCCGCTGGGCGGCGCATCTGCACTGATCATCACGCCGATTTTATAGCCATGATAGAGCGCACGTAACTGTTCTAATGCTTCAGTTTTTTCGATGGCAGCGGGTGCAAGTTGACCAAAGGCGCGCAGAAAGCTGGCGCGATAAGCGTAAATACCGATGTGGCGCAGTGCCGTAAAGTTTTCCGACAATGACTCCCTCTCAGTAGGGGAGAGGGTCTGTTGTGCAAAAATATCACGCGGATATGGAATCGGTGCACGGCTAAAATACAGGGCATTACCTTGGTGATCAAGCACCACTTTAACAACATTGGGATTGCGTAAGATCTGCTCGTCATGCACCGGGTGACAGGCCGTGGCGATTGCACATTGAGGATTGTTGCGCAGATGTTGCGCTACTCCATGAATAAGCTGGGGCGGTATGAGCGGTTCATCGCCTTGCACATTGACTACGATCGTGTCATCCGGCCATTGCTGTTGTTCCACCACTTCGGCGATGCGATCCGTGCCACTGGCATGACTAGTGTCAGTCAAACATGCTTGGTAGCCATGTTCATGTGCGGCAGCCAGAATGGAATCATGGTCAGTGGCGATCCAGATTTGTTGCGCGCCACTCTTGGCCGCTTGCTCAGCTACCCGCACTACCATCGGTTTTCCGCCGATCAGCAACAACGGTTTTCCGGGCAGTCGCGTAGAAGCAAAGCGAGCCGGAATAACAACGTGGAATGG
>JANONO010000350.1:0-2882 GCA_031420875.1 Gallionellaceae bacterium
GGATTTTTAGAGGTGCCCTTTATCCTTCTTTATCCCTTTATAAGGGGTAGCGTCCCCAATGCTGTTCACTTAACCGTTCGTGGTGAGCTTGTCGAACCACTAGCTTCGCAACTGGAGCCCTTCGACAAGCTCAGGACGAACGGATTCTATGAATTCACACTGAATTGTGCCTAATGGATTATCTGGGTTAAAGGGCACTTCTAAAAATCCAAACTCCGTCGCGATGCCGCGTTGCTCAATAAATTTTAACGCTTACATATCAAACATATGTGGCGCG
Organism: Gallionellaceae bacterium; assembly: GCA_031420875.1. GTDB lineage: Bacteria > Pseudomonadota > Gammaproteobacteria > Burkholderiales > Gallionellaceae > Nitrotoga. The sequence goes on from JANONO010000350.1 coordinate 278, forward strand.
CTAAAATTTATTTCGCGCCTTGCCTAGCTTAGGATTTTGAATTTTTAGAGGCGCCCTAAAGCCAATACCCTAAAGCCAATACGAAGTGCGCGTCATCACCCCAGAAGCCATTTTCATCAGTTGCTTCACTGGCAGCGGCAGCTCCGCACCGCCTAACTCTGTTGCCATTTGCGCGTGCTGGGTTTCATCCACGACCATCTGGCTCACTACTGCCCGGCTTTTTTCATCCTGTTGCGGCAAGCGCGCCAGATGGCTTTGTAGGTGTTGCCCCACTTGCCGTTCTGTTTCCGCCAAAAAACCGAGATTCCATTTGTCGCCCAACAAGCCAGCCAGCGCGCCTATGGCCAACGAGCTTCCGTACCACAGCGGGTTGAACGCGCTTAAGTGGCTGCCCAAATCGGCTACCCGGTGCGCGGTCCAAGCCAGATGTTCGGTCTCTTCCTGCGCTGCAAAATGCAAGCGTTCCTGCACCGCCGGGTCGCGTGCAGTCATGGCTTGGCCTTGATACAAGGCTTGCGCGCAAACTTCGCCGCTGTGATTAACCCGCATCAGCGCAGCCGAAAGTTTTTTCTCCGACTCGCTCAACACGGCTTCGGGCAGACCGGCATCCGGCAACGGTCGAATGCTGTGCGCCTTGCCCAGCAGGGTACGCAGGCCTCGATCAAATTCGATAATTAGCTTGTCTGGATTTATCATAAAAGCTCTGGGTTCAACATAAAAACTCTGGAGTTAGCATAAAATTTCTTGGTATTAAAATTTATATCCGCGATGCACCGCGACCACGCCACCGGTCAGATTAAAATATTCCACCCGCTCCAATCCCGCTTCTTCCATCATGGCCTTTAGCTCTTCCTGCCCCGGATGCATGCGGATGGATTCAGCTAGGTAGCGATAGCTGTCGGCATCATTGGCAATAAGCTGGCCGATTTTTGGCAGCAGTTTGAATGAGTAGATGTCGTATATTTTTTCCAACGGTTTGGCCACTTTGGAAAATTCCAGCACGATCAATCGCCCGCCCGGCTTGAGTACGCGCTGCATTTCACTTAACGCGGCCTCTTTGTGCGTGACGTTACGCAGGCCGAAGGCAATGCTGACGCAATCGAAATAATTGTTGGGGAAAGGCAGGTGTTCGGCATCGCATTGCGTGACCGGCGTAGCAATGCCTGCGTCCAGCAAACGGTCACGCCCGACGCGCAGCATGGCGTTGTTGATGTCAGTGAGAATGACTTGGCCGCTGTTGCCCACTTTTTTCAGAAACAGCCGCGACAAATCGGCAGAGCCGCCCGCTACGTCCAGCACACGCTGTCCTTCGCGTACCCCGCTAACGCTGACTGCAAAGCGCTTCCACAGGCGATGCAGCCCTGCCGACATGAGGTCGTTCATCACATCATATTTGCCCGCGACCGAGGTGAACACGACCGCAACGCGCTTGGCTTTTTCGTCTTCAGCAACGGTATCAAAACCGAAATGGGTGGTTTGTGTCATGGCAATATTTTGCATATCTTCAAAAAAACAGTTGTCCGCAGATTACGCAGATTCCCGCCTGGCCGAAGGCCAGTTTATCCTGAGCCGGTCGAAGGGCGGGAATGACGAATTTTTAGAAGTATCCTTAGGGCGCCTCTAAAAATTCAAAATCCTAAGCTAGGCAAGGCGCGAGAAAAAATTTAGCGCGCCGCATATGTTTGATATGTAAGCGTTAAAATTTTTGGAGCAACGCAGCATCGCGACGGAGTTTGGATTTTTAGAGGTGCCCTTAAGTGTGGCAACCTTTCTTAAACGGTGTTTGTGGATCATCATGCTGCGGCTCGCGGCTCTCGCCTGCCTCTTCCAGTTGGTGCAAATAATCCTGCCACAATTCTTCTTGATGTTTGCCCAAGCCGTGCAAATATTCCCAAGTGTAAAGACCCGTAGCGTGGGTGTCATCAAAGATTAGCCTGAGCGCGTAGTGGCCGACTGGCTCTACTTCGAGCAGCACGACATTTTTCTTGCCTATTTGTAATACCTCTTGCCCCGGCCCGTGCCCGCGCACTTCGGCGGAAGGCGAATGTATGCGCAGGAACTCAAAGGGTAGCGAGTAATTTGCGCCATCATCAAAAGCAATTTCGAGTTGCCGTGATTGTTTGTGTAGGGTGATTCCGGTTGGGATGGGCATGGAGAATTAGAGAGCGCGAATTTTGTTCAGTAAAGCGGTAGTTGACCGCTGATGTAAAAATGGAATGCTATGCACCGTGCCGCCCCAACCTTGAACCTCTTGGGCACCTACGATATTTTCTGGCTTCCAGTCGCCGCCTTTCACTAACACATTCGGGCGGCAAGTCAGTATCAGCGACAAAGGGGTGTCTTCGTCGAACTCCACCACCATATCCACCGCTTGCAGCGCGGCCAACACCGCCATCCGGTCTGCCAATGAATTGAGCGGTCGGTCATCGCCCTTGCCCAGGCGCTTAACCGAGGCATCGCTGTTCACGCCCACCACCAACGCCGCGCCCAATGCGCGCGCTTGCGCCAGATAGGTGACATGACCGCGATGCAGCACATCGAAGCAGCCGTTGGTAAAAACCAGCGGGCGTTGCAAGCCGGAAATGCGCGCCTTATTAAAGCAGCG
>JANONO010000351.1:0-5671 GCA_031420875.1 Gallionellaceae bacterium
CTTCTGGCACACACCGCTCCTTCAAGCCGCTCAAATGCTAGCGACAAAGCCGCCCTTCAAATTTCTCTGCCAAGTCATTCCGGTTAAATCACTTGGATGACACTGTACCCCTACGTGGCTGGTATGCACTCGGATCGAACCCCCGACAGCGTCAACTGATTAAGCTCATCATCTTCTTGCCCTTCAAACGGTCAAGCCATTGAAGCGCTGCCTTACCACGACCGACGGTCTCCAACCTCAGCATCCCGTCAGGTCTTACCGAAATGTCAGTTTTGAGCCGCCGCCCGCGAATGTAGTCGCCCCTGAAATGCAGCTCGCCGCTAACGAAACTAAAGCCCTCCAAGAAATCCATTAGCGTGAACTGATCGTCCACTTGATAATCGATCTCGGATGCGCCTCTTGGCCTAGCGTCGGCGAACGAGAGAGCCGCGAGCACAAAGCAGAATCCGAGCCCACCCCACTCCACATCGTTCGAGTCTTCCTCCTCTTCCCCGAGGTGCAGATCAATCCGAAAGCCAAACTCAGCATCATCGGGGCCGGGAAATACCTGCACGTCGAGAATCCTGAACTCGACTAGCGATCCATTTTCGATAAGGTGCATGCCTGCAGATATGTCCCCAGGTGTCATTCGTGCAGCCAATGCCTTTCCTTCCAATAGATCAAAAAGGACAATCAAGATAATCCATTTTTTGCCGCCGCCGCATCTCTTTTATCCAAGCTTTAAGCTTCTTAATGTCTTGGAATGCAAGCAGATCGCTTTTTAATTCGCGAATGGCCTGTTGAATACCGGCGATTTCGGCGGCGAGGTTACGCATAATGGTGCTTGGTGTCAGCCGTTCGAAGGGTGATATGCCAAATTGTGATTTGAACATATCCTCGGTGATAAAGATTTCGTGTTCCAGCTCGCCGTGCTGTTCTTTCAGGATTTTGTTGTAGTGTTTCAGCCGACTTGAGGTAATGTTGTTGATAGTGGTCTGGTCGATGTGCTCTAGCTCCAGTTGCAGCTCCAACAGTAGCAACAAATTTTTCTTGTCATAGGCTTGGTTAATGCGTTGCATCAGGAGTGTTTTTCTTTCGCGTTCCTGTGGGTCGGGTTCGCGGTCTGGGTGCAAGGCGCTGACCAGTTTGCGGTACAACTCGCGGATGGACTGGCTGGTTTGCTGCTCCTCGGCCTGTTGCTGCGACTCTTTGGCTATTTGCTTGGCCGTCTTTTTTCGCTTTGCCTGACGTTCCTCGTACTCCTGTCGTTCAGCTTCAAATTGTGTCTGCTGTTCATGCATGTGCGCCTGAGCCCGCTTGAATATTTCTTCTGGAGAACTCATATCCAGGTCGTCACCCAATTCAACGCCTATCACGTCCTCCAGCATGGATTTCAAGCCATTCATTGAAGCAGCAGCTTCTTTGTCAAAGTCAGAACCGCTGTGTTTGTTGTAAATGTTTTTCAATTCTTCATCATTACGTTCTGCTGCGAGGTTACCGGCCATCCTGCTAATCAGGTCATGGATCATGCGGCGCTCGGGAGAAGTAAGCCCTTTTTGATCACTGGCACGATCCAGGCAATGCACTAACTCGATTTGTATTTCCTGCGAGGTTTCGACCAGCGGGATAAGATCGCTGGCGTATTTTTTCTGGTAAGCCGGAATAATCTCTTGCCAAGCTGCAAGGCTGGCGCGCTTTTCATCAATCTTCTTGATCAGGATGTTGAACGCTTTTTGTTCTTTAGACAGCTGGGGATGGTCTTTGCCAGTGACGATGCTAATGGCTTTGGTCTGAGTCTTGAGCATGATGGCCTGCAATTATGCGTAGGGGTTTCCATGATAGCTCTTCTCTACCATGACCTTGAATTTCTGACTTGGATGAAAACCAAACAAATATAATGTATTGCTTATTTTAAATTTAATTGGTCGGGGTGAGAGGATTCGAACCTCCGACTCCTGCGTCCCGAACGCAGTACTCTACCAGGCTGAGCTACACCCCGCAAAATCTAAAAATTGTCGCGCCCTAAAATTGTCGCGTCGCAGCAAAGTCAGCCAATTGTAGCAAAGATTTTTTGTAATTCGTATCCGGCAAAATAGCCAGTGCCGCACACGCCGCTTCTGCTTCATGCTGCGCCTGTTTGCGCGTGTATTCCAGCGCACCTGTTTGGTTGATTACCTTGAGCACTTCAGCAAAACGGCTGTTGTCATGTGATCCGGGATTGCTTTGTTCGATGGCATTTCGCACCAACGCAACCTGCTTTGCATCCCCGTGCTGCATGGCATAAATCAGCGGCAGGGTGGGCTTGCCCTCAGCCAGATCATCACCCAAGTTTTTTCCGGTTGTCTGCTCGTCACCGGAATAGTCCAATACGTCGTCCACCAATTGAAATGCCGTGCCCAAGTGCATGCCGTATTTCGCTACTGCGTGTTCGACAGCCTTATCCGCCTGCGCCAAAATCGCGCCCAAGCGCATGGCGGCTTCAAAAAGTTTTGCTGTCTTGCAATGCACGACCCGTAAATAACTTGCCACATCTACGTTTGCATCATGGCAACTCAGCAATTGCAAGACCTCGCCTTCGGCAATAGTGTTGGTGGCATCTGCCAGCGTTTGCATGACCCGCATGTCGTTTACTTCCACCATCATCTGAAAGGCGCGCGAATATAAAAAATCGCCGACCAGTACGCTGGCCGCATTGCCAAACAGGGCGCTGGCTGTAGCGCGGCCACGGCGCAGGCCAGATTCGTCCACCACATCGTCATGCAGCAAGGTGGCGGTATGAATAAACTCCACCACTGCCGCCAAGTTGTGATGATGTTTGCCCTGATAATTCAGCGCGCCAGCTGACAGCAGCACCAATGCCGGACGTAGCCGCTTGCCCCCGCTATTGATGATGTAATCGCTTACCTGACGAACCAGCACCACTTCGGTATGCAGGCGATCCTGTATGACTTTATCCACACGCGACATATCTGACGCGAGTAATTTTTTAATTGCTTCAAATGACACAACACACTCCAATGGCGGCAATCAAAAGCGGCAATGATAACAAAAATATCAGGCTGATTTGACGCTGAAAAGTAAAAAGCCTAAAAAACAAAAAAACAGCGGAGGCTTTATGTTTTATGGCATGATTGAACAAGCTTCGTATTGGTGATTACGCCACTAATTTCGCCGGATCAAAACGACAATCATGTTTTACCCCAACATTTCTTCAGCGTCTGATGCGTCCACATTCGTTGCTTGGTTTCGCTCGGTCGCGCCGTACATTAATGCTTTTCGTGGTCGCACCTTTGTGGTTGCATTCGGGGGCGAGGTGGTGGCGGACGGTAAATTTACTGAGCTAACCCATGACCTCAATCTGCTTTCCAGCCTAGGCGTGCGCTTGGTGCTGGTGCATGGCGCACGTCCGCAAATCGAGCAGCATGTGTCGCGCAACAATCTTGAAGATCGCTATCATCATGGCATTCGTCTGACCGATACGGAAACCCTGCAATGTGTGAAAGAGGCGGTGGGTCGGGTGCGGGTGGAGATCGAGGCGCTGCTTTCTATGGGGCTGGTAAATTCCCCCATGGCCAACGCCGACATCCGCGTGGCGGGCGGCAATTTCATTACTGCCCAGCCGATAGGTGTGATTAACGGTGTGGATTTGCTGCACACCGGCAGCGTCCGCAAAGTGGATGGTGTCGCGATTAAAAATCGGCTCGCGCATAATGAAGTGGTGTTGCTGTCGCCCCTGGGTTATTCGCCCACTGGCGAAGTATTCAATCTGACTCTAGAAGATGTGGCCACGCAGACGGCTATCGCGTTGGATGCAGACAAGCTGATTTTTCTAATGGACACCGATGGCGTACAGGATAAACAGGGTGCGTTATTGCGTGAATTAACGGCGGCTGACGCCAGATCAATTTTATCCGGCAAGCGCAAATTGCCGAATGATGTGGCGCTCTATTTGCCCTGCGCGGTCACCGCTTGTGAACAGGGAGTGGCGCGCGCTCATTTAATTAGCCGCCATGTGGATGGCGCAATCTTGCAAGAACTGTTCAGCGACATTGGCATCGGCAGCATGGTGGTGGAAACCACGCTCAATACTTTGCGTGATGCGAGCATAGATGATGTCGGGGGCATTTTACAATTACTGCAACCGCTGGAAGCCGAGGGCGTGTTGGTGCGGCGCGGTCGCGAACGGCTGGAGCAAGAGATAGGCCATTTTGTAGTGTTGGAACACGATCGCCGCATCATCGCCTGCGCTGCGCTATACCCGTTTGCCGATGAGCAAGCCGCTGAGTTAGCCTGCCTAGTGGTGCAACCCAATTACCACAAGCAAGGCTACGGCGATGCCTTGCTCAAGCACATCATCACACGTGCACAAGTGCTGGGTTTAAACAAACTATTCGTGCTGACCACGCAAACCGCACACTGGTTTATCGAGCGCGGCTTTAAGGAAGAAGGAGTTGCACAACTGCCCGCACAAAAGAAGGCGTTCTACAATTATCAGCGTCGTTCTAAAGTTTTTTTGAGAAAAATATAAGGGGATTTCAAGCTCAACTAAATTCGGTTGCTGCCTGAGCGAAAGATTTCCAAAGACAGTAAATTGGCCTCCACAAAAAAATCGGGTTCAGCAAGCTGAACCCTTTGGAGAAAGCACCAACATTATTATTATTTTTATTTTTATTTTATTATTATTGGTCAGTTAAAGTCATCATAAAAGCTACGATCGCATCCTCTTCTGCATCAGTTAACCCCAAATCACCCAAGAAACTTGAAGACACGGTGTTCGGGTATTCTGGTGCTGGCCACACGCCTGGAAGGTCACGAGTATTATAAAAATGCACCACTTCTTTAAGGGTTTTCAACAAGCCGTTGTGCATATAGGGCGCGGTCTTGGCGATGTTGCGCAAATGTGAGGTTTTGAACTTACCCTTGTCGCCGCTATCATTGGGATGTCCTCCGGTTGGCCCACCCAATCCCAAGTCCACAGGATTATTTGCAATAGGGAATTCAAAGTTTTTCGGTAGGCCAAGATTATGATATTTAAAGTCAGTAAATAATGCTGGCACAGTGCGTGAACCACTATCGTCGTGGCAATGCGCGCACTTGCCGCGACCGCCAAATAACTGCCGCCCCAATTCTTCTTGTGCGGTCAGCGTTGCCGTACCCGCCATGTAGGCGTCAAATTTTGAGCTGAACTTATTGAGTTCGCTGGTTCCTTCGTATGCGGAAATTGCTTCTGACATGCAAACATATGCTGCATCAACATTGGATCCATTGCCGCATAAACTAACGAATGAACTGGCGTAGGTAGAAGACAAAACTTTACTGATTACTTGAGCCCTGCTGGTATTGTTCATCTCCACTGGATTCAAAAAAGGACCTCTGGCCTGAGCTGCCAAGTCTTTAGCTCGTCCATCCCAGAACTGCCCGCCCTGCACTCCGCCACTCAGGGTAAACAACGGAGTAAAGGTTGCATAGGCAGCAGATGGTGAATTGCGGCCACCAAATCGACCAGGGATCACCCCCTCAGAAACCGGCAGATTTTGGTCGGGGTCAGCAAATCCAAAATTCGGGTGATGGCAACTGGAACAGGATTGACCAGCCGGCTCAGATAGATTGGCATCAAAGAAAAGATTTTTGCCCAATTGTTCCTTGGGCGTAAGCGCCATGGAAGCAGGGCTAAAAATCAGGATGCTCAACG
>JANONO010000352.1:0-3984 GCA_031420875.1 Gallionellaceae bacterium
GGATGCACTACGCTTATCCACCCTACTGCTCTTTAAGATGGGTCAGGCTCATAAAACGCCAGCCACATTGATTATCCTAAAAACGGCAGTTCAATCCGCAGATTAACGCAGATTTTCAAAATGTTGCAGATGGTTATCGCAACACCTAAAAGGTGAGCCGCTCGCCCAAAGTAACGTTTTGTTTAATCAGCGGGAATCAGCGTAATCTGCGGACAACTACTTTTTCTAGGATTATAAAAACATATTTCCGAGAACAAATTTGTCCTGGAACCACTACCCGGGTTTTATTGCGGCCGACGGATGGCGCGCGACAGCAGCATGACCGGTATCAACCCGACAGCGACGATGGCGAGTGATGGCGTGGCGGCTTCTGTCAATCTCTCGTCCGCCGCCAGAATATAAACCTGCGTTGCCAACGTCTCAAAATTGAAGGGACGCAACACGATGGTGGCGGGCAATTCTTTCATGACATCTACAAACACCAGCAGCACGGCTGAAATTAGGCCGCTGGCCAACATGGGCAGGTGTACTCGTGCCAGCAGCGCGCCGCGTCCGGCACCGAGGCTGCGGGCGGCATCATCAATGCTGGGGCGGATGCGCGCCATGCTGGATTCGACCGCGTGCTGTGCCACTGCAAGGAAACGTGCAATATAGGCAAATACCAGCGCAATGGTGCTGCCGGTCAGCAGCAGGCCCATGCTCACGCCATAGTGTTCGCGCATGGCCACGATCAGTGCATGATCCATCGCTGTCAGCGGAATCAGTGCGCCGACGGCGATGACCGTACCGGGAACGGCATATCCCAATGAGGCCGTGCGCCTGGCGGTGGCCATCAGGCGACCGGGATGCAGACGCTCGGCATACACCAACAGCAACGCCAGCGCAGTAACCAACACACTGGCAATCAACGCCAAGGTAAAGCTGTTGAGTGCCAGCGTCAGATATTTTTCGCCGAACTGGGCGTCGCCGGAGTGACTGGCCATGTTTAACAGCAGTGCGGCGGGCAGCAAAAATCCGCCGCTAAGCGGCAGCAGGCAAGTCAGCCATGCCAGGCTGGTTTGAACGGGTGTAAGCTGTGGCAGGATAGGCAGGCGATGAGCCGTTTCATGAAAGCGGGCGCGCCCGCGACTGGCTTTTTCTAACAGCAAGACCAGCGCGACCACGCCCAACAGCGTGGCGGCGAGCTGGGCGGCCGCCACCGGACTGCCGAAGGCATACCAGGCGCGGTAAATGCCGGTGGTGAAAGTCGGCACACCGAAATACGACACCGCACCGAATTCCGCCAGCGACTCCATCACCACCAGCGCCACCCCGCCGACCACAGCCGGTCGCGCCAGTGGCAAGGCTACGCGGAAAAACGCACGGCGCGGTGATAATCCCAGGCTTTTTGCGGCTTCCATCAGGCTGCCAGAGCGTTCCAGAAACGCCGCGCGCGCCAGCACATAGACGTAGGGATAAAACACCAGGCTGAAGACGGTGATCGCCCCGCCTAATGAACGAATATCGGGGAACCAGTAGTCGCCGCGCTGCCAGCCGAAAGTTTCGCGCAGCCCGGTTTGTACCGGGCCGGAAAATTGCAGCAAGTCGGTATAGACATAGGCGATAACGTAGGTCGGCATGGCCAACGGTAACAGCAACGCCCACTCCAGGATGCTACGACCGGGGAAACGATGCATGGCGACAATCCAGGCCGCGCCCACGCCCAGCAGCGCCGCACCCAGCCCCGCCCCCAGCGCGAGCGCGACGCTGTTAGCGACATAATCCGCCAGCACGGTTTCCGCCAGATGCGCCCACACCGCTTCGCGATCCGGCTGAAAAATCCCCAGCACCACGGCCAGTACCGGCAGGGAGACCAGGAATGCGGCGAAGATGGCAAGCACGGGCAGCGGCTGGAACAGGCTGATTTTCATATTGTGTGGCAATGTTGTGTGGCGTATGCAGTCATAGTGCCATATTATAATGAATCTCATTCAATCCCAGATAATCCAATAGCCCGTCATTCCGGCCTGACCACAGGTCAGTTTATCCTGAGCCAGCCGAAGGGCCGGAATGACGCAATTTTGCTTACGGACTATTTGGGATAATGAATCTCATTTTATAATTTGGGTTAAACCATGGCAGTCATTCTGGAAGTGTCAAATCTAGGCCACCACTACAACGAGAAAGTCGTGCTCGATAGTGTGTCATTTTCGCTTGAGGCAGGTGAAATCGGCTGCATACTTGGGCCTTCCGGCTGTGGTAAAACCACTGCGCTGCGGCTTATCGCCGGGTTTGAGACACCCTCGGCGGGACAGATTCGACTGTTAAATAAAACGGTCAGCGCAGTCGGACACGTTGTGCCGCCCGAGCAGCGTGGCGTGGGGATGGTGTTTCAGGACTACGCGCTGTTCCCACATTTGACGGTGGCGAACAATATCGCCTTTGGGCTGGCCGACTTGTCCCGCAGTGCCCGTGGCGCACGCGCGGCGCAAATGCTGGAGCTGGTAGGACTTGCCGGTCGCGGCGATGCCTACCCGCACGAGCTGTCCGGTGGCCAACAACAGCGCGTAGCGCTAGCGCGTGCACTCGCCCCGGCCCCCAAACTGTTGCTGCTAGACGAACCTTTTTCCAATCTCGACGTGGATCTGCGCGAGCAGCTCGCGTTGGAGGTGCGCGGCATTCTCAAGCACGAAGGTATCACCGCGCTAGTGGTCACCCACGATCAGCACGAAGCCTTCGCCCTAGCCGATGTGATTGGTGTCATGCACGAAGGGAAAATCCAGCAGTGGGCCAGCGCCTACAACCTCTACCACAAACCCATCAACCGGTTTGTTGCCGATTTCGTTGGTCAGGGAGTATTCCTGCCCGGTAAAGTATTAAACGCCCATCAGGTAGAAATCGAACTGGGCATCCTGCACAGTATTATTCCCCTAGGCTGCGGGGCGACCACCTGCGTGACATGCAGCAAGGACTGCAGGGTGGAGGTATTGTTGCGCCCGGACGATATCATCCACGATGACGCGAGCGCTCTGCTTGCCCAAGTTGAGCACAAGGCATTCCGTGGCGCGGATATTTTGTATACCCTGCGTCTGCCGAAGGGGGCGCGCGTACTGTCGTTAGTGCCCAGCCACCACAATCACGCCATTGGCGAACGTATCGGTATGCGCCTAGAGCTGGATCACGTGGTGACATTTCCGCTGCTACCGGTAAGCTCGCCGTGTAGCTTGCAGTGACTCGTTTTATATCAAGCCCTACTTGTCGATTAGGAAGTGTGCATCACAAAACCAATTGCTTGTAGGTCGGGCTGAAGCCCGACCGCTCAATGGACATCAGGGATAATGCGATATTACTTTTCTTCAATTGTAGCAGCACGGATTTCTACCGTGCTGCTACGCAAACGCAATGCCGAGAAGCAACTGATGGAAGATGGCAAAACCGACATCGGCTGGGGGCATCAAATTCGCTCCTACGTTTTGGATCAATCGCGCATCAAGGATTTACGCACCAATGTAGAAATAGGCAATACCCAAGGCGTGCTGGATGGCGACTTGGATGAGTTTATTTCGGCGAGTTTGAAGCAAGGCGTGTAAAGGGCATCTCTAAAAATGAGGCATCATGAAAAATATTAAAAGCATTCTTCCAGCAACAACAAGCAGCCATTGGGTCGGTGACGGTTTTAATGTGCGTCCAATTTTTGCGCACCTCGCTTTCACGCAGGCGATCAGCCCGTTTCTGATGTTTGATTATGCGGTACCGCGAGAATTTGCTGCAACAGAAAAAATGCGCGGTGTTGGCCCCCATCCGCATCGGGGCTTTGAGACAGTGACGCTCGCATTTCAAGGTGAAATTGAGCATGGCGATTCAGTCGGTAATCGTGGCGTGATAGGCCCGGGTGATGTGCAATGGATGACGGCTGCATCCGGGATTATTCACGAAGAATTTTTGTCGCGTGATTTCTTGAAGCAAGGTGGCATACTGGAAATGGTGCAGCTGTGGGTTAACCTT
>JANONO010000353.1:0-6818 GCA_031420875.1 Gallionellaceae bacterium
GATAGTCAATCTTGGCTAATGATCGCAAGTGCTTGACTTCCTCTTCCGCTGCTTCCTTACTCTTTTTGTTAATCAGAAATTGTTCGATCTGTGGCGCAGCATTTGCCGCCGTGATTGGATTCTGTCTAGTAGCCACAAGAATGTTTAACACTTTGCTATCACCCTCACCTACGATGAAAAGCTGCCCCCGTGGTAACGACACCAGCTTTTCCACCGCCTGCTGCGGCAAATCGGTTGTACTGCGCGTCACCTGGCGGCGCACATAAGTCACAGCATGTTTGTCCATCCACGCCGCGACTTCATCCAGCGTCTTGGCAGTATCTATGAACGCGTGAAGTTCATCGCTATAATTTTGGTTGGCGATGGCCAATTGCTTCAAATCAAATTCATTACGCTTGGCAAAAAATTCCGGGTGCTTCTGATAATAGTCATCGATCTCAGCCTTGGTCGGCTTGGCGACTTTGGATGCCACGCTCTGCAAGTATGCCTGTGCAATAATTTGTGCTTTGGCACGCTCGATGGCCTGCATCACATCAGGAGTACGATCAATCTTATTGCGCGCTGCCTCGGTGAGGATCAGCTGGCGGTCTATCAGCGACTCTAATAATTGCTTGGTTGCGGCCTCCTGCTGCTCAGCTTGAACACCAGCACGATTAAGCTCGTCATTAACCTGGAGCATCGTAATCTCTTCACCGTTCACCTTTACCAGAGCTTGTCCCGCCTTAATTTCTTTGTTACCGCAAGCAGTCAGGCCAGCAGCGGCAAGCAATAACAGAACGCCACATACCACGCGCTTATTTAACACACAAAAATTTCCATGCTCGAACGACGACTTATCAACAAAAATCAAGATTTTCTCCTTCAAAAATATTATTCAAACTTATTCAAAATTAGCTGGCAAGGTACCAAATGAGCCATCTAGTTATGGCCTAATAGGCATTATCCCTGCGCATCACCACCCATACGGTACGCATTATAATCCACAGATCCAGCCAGATAGACCAGTTTTGCAGATAGTGCAGGTCGGCCTCAATGCGTGCCTCCATCATTCTCAACTCTTTAGTTTCACCTCGAAATCCATTCACTTGCGCCCAACCGGTAATGCCTGGTTTAACCTTGTGTCGCAACATGTAGCCCCGAATCAATTTACGGTACAACTCATTGTGTGCCACTGCATGAGGACGCGGCCCGACTATGCTCATTCGTCCCTGCAATACGTTGATGAACTGCGGCAATTCATCTAATGAGGTGCGGCGTAAAAATGCACCAACCCGAGTAATTCTGGGGTCATTTTTTTGCGCCTGAGCTATGCTTGAACCGTCTTCGCTCACCGTCATGGAGCGGAACTTATAGACGATTATCTCCTCACCATTAAGGCCATAACGACGCTGCTTAAAAACAGCGGGGCCAGGTGAAGTCAACTTGACTGCTAAGGCAATGCACAACATGATCGGCAGCAGCAACAGCAGGATAAGAAAGGCCAGTACGACATCGCTCATGTTTTTGACTACACTATCAACGCCGTAAAATGGCGTTTCGCATATCGCAACTACAGGCACACCCCCCACATTGTCAAAACGTGCTTGCATCAGGTCAAAGATATAAACATCAGGCAAAAAATAAATGGAGGCCGTGGTGTCATGCAGCTCATCTAAAAGTTTGCGTATGCGGGGTTGTGCAGACATCGGCAAGCTGATAAATATCATGCGAATGCCATGTTTACGCACATAAGTCGCGACATCCGATACTCCGCCCAGCAACGGCATATTGCCGGCCGGGCTACGCAATTCGTCACGGTCATCGAAATAGCCGCGCACCTCCATCAGCAGATAGGGATATTCCGCAATACGTGCAGCCAACTTTAAGCCGGTGTCATTAGCTCCGACGATTACCACAGAGCGCGCCTCACCCCCCTTACGCAAGCTGTTTGCGATCATACGAACTGCAAGGTGACTGGCCACCAAAGCGAGTGGCGTAACGACAAACCAGGTCAACATAACCTGCTCAGAATACTGGTAGGAAAGTTTGGTGGCGTAACCTATAAAAAGTAAAATGCCAATCACTATCCCCCAGCCTATAAACGTGTCGCGTATATAGGCCAGCAGCTTACCGTTGCGCCATGTGCGGTATATATGGGTCTGCTCGTACACATAGGATGAGATGAAAAAAGTAATGATCATCAGCACCAAGTAATAACCCGTGAATGTTTCATCATAAAGCCAAGCAACCAGAATCAGCAGACCCCAGATCATAAACGGATCAAGCAATCGCTTGAAAAAGGCCACTACGGGAATGTCATTTACAGTCATAGTGCTTTACCGCCGCAGGTATGGACAGCAGCCACATGGAAATTAGTCATACCAAACAGTTTACCAGCAATTTTCTAAGTGGTTTTCAACAAGATAAACATGTGGAATTATAAAAAAACAAACCCCGCCTCAAGGACGGGGATTTAGGAGATACAATCCAAGCAGATTAAACTCAGACAATCCATTAGGCACAATTCAGTGTGATTTCATAGTATCCGTTCGTCCTGAGCTTGTCGAAGGACTTGCTCTTACAGGGCTTGTGGTTCGACGGGCTCACCACGAACGGCCTAATGGATTATCTGGGTTAAACGTGTTTAATTTTTCGACGCGCCGAAAAACCCAACAAGCCAAGTCCAGCCAGCAACATGGCGTAGGTTTCGGGTTCAGGTACCGCCGCAACCACAACCGGGCCTGTAACCCAATTCGACGTAGTCCCGCGACAAGTTCCAGTCCCAGTTGGCCCACAAACATTGTCGCCTCCCAAGGAATAAGGAGCTACGGAAATTATCCCAAAATTAGGAGAGGGGTGTGAATTATGTGTGGCATAAGTGCCCGTAAAATCGGAAAGATTAACGCCGGCAATGGTCCATGAGCCAGTATCGTTAAAGCCAAAGCGGTAATTCGGATTGGTATTCCTGAATTTTGGGAAAAAATCAATCACGATATGTTCATCATTGCTTTTATAGCCGGAATCCATGTTGTTTGGATTTGTTTCATATTTTACCGTCTTGATAAGCGCATCAGGAGACATATTGAATGAGGAGGCCTTTATGCTAGTGTAATCGCCATCGGTTAGCGCGCGTCCCGAGTAAACAAAATCAATCCGGTTGACAAAGGATGTAAATGGATCATCCACCCCTGGGCTTAACTCGTTTGGATCAAGAGTAAACAGCACGTTACTACCAACCTGTTGCAGCGTCAGAGTTGCGACTAGCGGGTAGGGCGCGTTTTGCGAGCTTATTGAAGTCGAAGGCAGGTTGAAAGACCAGACTGCTATTGTTGGTATTGCAAATGCAGACATGCTGGCAAGCACTATCAGCATTCCGAATATATATTTAATTGAGGTTTTCATTTTTATCACCATTGAGTTCAATTAAAAATTGAACACGTGTAAAACTCACACTTTGTCAATTTCCATTTCAATGTGTCATCCCCGCAACGCGGGGATGACACACATCAATAGAGATAATTAAACATTCTTGTTTCTACGACGTGCCGAAAAGCCCAGCAGACCCAAACCAGCCAACATCATGGCATAGGTTTCGGGTTCTGGGATAGCAGCAACCGGATTCGTTGTGATCGTTCCAGCATAGCCTCCAGATTTCGTATTATTGATTTTGAAACCCGCCACATTCAACCAATAATTACCGGGAACAGCAGCGCCCGAATAACTAAAGGCTGACACAGGACCACCTGTCAAGCCAGCGGCAATTGGCGCATTAAAGAGTGTTGGCGGATTCAAAACACCCACGACACCCTCATATAAATTGAATGCATTAAAAATTACATTAAAAGCAAAGCCAGACAAGTTGCTGAATACAATGCTGCCCCCGGAATTAGCGGTATCAGCAGGCACACTGAAACTGATCCAATCACTAAACGTGTTGCCCACAGCGTTATTTCCAAAAACAGCGGTGTATCCCGAAGCGGCACTTCCGCCAAAACTAGTTATTGTTGGAACAGCATTCGCCGACCCAGCCGCAAAACCAAGCGACAAAGTCAAAGCAAGAGCTGCCATGCGTGAAGAAATGCTTTTCATAAAATTCTCCTTAAAAAATAATTTTCGATAACAAAAACAAACTAATTGCAATACGCGTATGCATTGTTCTTACATCTTTAACGCTTAAGAACAGCAGCACGGGTTGAATGGTACAGATTAAAAAAATAAAACATATTGTACTTTGGTACAGGTATGCCTTAAAAAACCCAAATAATCCGACCCGACCTTAGATTTATCAGATTCCCCAGCTACTAATGGCCTAGCCAGGAAAAAAATTGTGCTACGGCGTTTCAATCACAGCCCCCTGCGAAGCGGGCTGTTGTAGAGATTCCACTGCTTGAGGTAGCTCTTGGGTCGGCTTAAGCTGCATACCCTCAGCAGCGTTAGGTAAGTCTGGCTGGTACAAAGGGCCCTCTAGCATACGGCCATTCTGCAAGGGCGGCAGTAACGGCGCCCCCAACTCTGGCAGCGTGAGCTTTTCTTCCGGTTGCCCAGCAATTTCTGCATTGCGGATAAAATCGTAGCGATCGGTAGTCAGGTTGATGCTTTGTTCGCTGCTGCGGATCACGGTCGGTCGCAGGAATACCATTAAGTTGGTTTTGACGCGGCTGCGTTTTTGATATTTGAATAGATTGCCGATGATGGGAATGTCGCCCAAGCCCGGTACTTTTGTCACGCTGTCCCGTTGAGCATCGTCTATCAAGCCGCCCAACACGATGATCTGCCCATCATCCACCAATACATTGGTATCAATCGAGCGCTTGTTAGTGATAATGCCGGCGGCATTGGACACATCATTTACGCTCGACATTTCCTGATAGATGGCCATTTTGACTGTTCCGCCTTCGGAGATTTGCGGTTTTACACGCAGCGTCAGGCCAACATCCTTGCGTTCGATCGTCTGGAATGGATTCGTGCCCGCCCCACCCGATGTAGTGAATTGCCCGGTGAGGAAAGGGACGTTTTGACCGACGATGATCTTGGCTTCTTCGTTATCCAGCGTAATTAAATTGGGCATGGACAAGATATTGGCGTCGTCGTCGGAGGCGAGTGCTCGCGCCAATGCACCCATGCCGAGCCGGTTTCCAGCCTGACGAAAGATGCCGAGAGAAAAGCCATTACCCGGAGCCAGTGCATTATTTTTGGAAGCCGCAACTGCTTGGTTGATTAAGTTATCCCCCCCTGTACCAAACGCGGTTACCCCACCCACGCGAAATTTGCTGTCGCCATCCCCGGTTAAGCCACCCCACTGCACACCGAATTCGGCGGTGCGTGCGGCACTAACTTCTACGATTAGCGACTCGATATAGACTTGGGCGCGGCGCGCATCAAGCTGGTCTATGATGTTGCGTAAATTCTGGTAAACCGCTTCATTGGCGGTGATGATCAGGGTGTTGGTCGTTGGGTCGGCCTGTATAAATCCACCCGACCCACCACTAGGCAATGCGCCTTGTGGCTGACCGGGCGGCGGGGACGCAGCTTGTACCGAATTATCCGAGGACATGACAGCGCGTAAAGTTTGGGCGAGCTTGGCCGCTTCCGCATTTTTGAGATACACGACATGTACGTTGCCCGGCATGGCTGTGGGTTGATCGAGTTTGGCAATCAGTGATTTTGCCAGCGTGGCGCGAGCTTCGGACGGGGCGCGCACAATGACCGAATTACTGCGCGGCTCCACCAGCACATTGGTGCGCCCGGCTTCGCCGCCCAAGCCGCCGGGCCCAGATTCCAACAAACGATTAACCATCGCCGCGATATCGCTGGCAATGGCATGACGAATAGGCACGACTTCCAGTTCGTTGCCAGATGGGCTGTCCAGCGCTGCAATTATTTTCCCTAGGCGCACCAAATTATCGGCGTAGTCGGTAATGATGAGCGTATTGTTGCCCTGATTAGCATTGATGGTATTGTTAGGAGAAATCAGCGGACGCAACACAGTCGTTAGATTCGCTGCTGATTCGTAATTCAAGCGGAAAATTTGCGTCGCAATTTGGTCGCCACGCGCTATATCCGTTTGAGTGATATTTGATTGTATAGGCCCGGCTTGTAATTTAGCATCGGCTTCCGGCACGACTTTGATGTAGCCATTACCCGCTACCACCGTATAACCATACAGACGCAAGACCGAGGTCAGCAACTGAAATGCCTGCGCTTTACTGAGCGGCTTCTCGGATACTAGACTGACTTTACCTTTAACCCTCGGATCAATGATAAATGTGTTGTTCGTGTAATCGCCAATCGCGGCAATGACCGATTCAATCTCGGTATCAACAAAATTCAGCGAGGCTTTATTTGAGCCTGCGGCAGTATGCATACCTGGAATATCGGAAGAAACCGCATCTTGCGCCTGCGCTTGCGCTTGAGGTATTCCCGCCAGCGCACACAACATCGGGGTGATGAGCGACAGAATCGCAACATGCCGCTGCCTTGTATTTGCACCTTGTAGATATTTATTTATTTTCATTTGAATTCCAGCGCAATGACATCTTTATCGCCCTCTTTTCGGCGTTGCCCCAGCAAATTCAGAAAATTTGCCAGGGCTTGTTCTTGACCTGTTTCGGCATAAGCCATACCGGAAAATTGCAATCGTCCGTGGTCAAATAAACCCGACCCACTCAATAGCATAGGCCCTGTGCTGGTCGTGAGTGTAACAGTCGCCCGCGATCCACCCCAATCCAGCACCATGTCATAGCTGCCCAGCGGCTTTACCGGTGACAATCGAGACGAAACATTTTGGATTTCCAAATTCATTGCTCCATGCACTTCTATTGCTCCATTCATCTGCATTA